>NZ_JBQENW010000001.1:0-85141 GCF_052044835.1 Bacillus sp. 22475
CTAGGGTTAACTCCTATAGATTTAGCAATTATTTTTCCACTTTCTGTACCATCTAAATATCGTTTCACCGCTTGGATTTTTTCTTTTGAAGAAAATTTAGCTATAAAAAATGCACCTCCAATTGTTAGACTGTGTCTAACAATTGGGGTGCACTTCATTAAGGAAGGATGGCTTTTTTCTATACTATATAAATGAGTTGTCGGTAAGTCGATATAAATTGCATTTATTAATAACTACATCATGATCAAATAAGTACTACTGTGCCTGAACAGAACCAATCTCGTCTTGCTCTTCTGGTTTCACAAGTGCGTAACGTTCCCACGCCCTGCTTTTCCAGCGGAAGAACATAATAATGGCACGCGTCCATTCGTCGATGGCGATCGCTAGCCAAATACCAACGAGCCCCATATCTAAATGAAAGGCGAAAAAGTAACCTAGTGGTAAACTCATTAACACCATAGAGAATGCACCGATTAAAACAGGATATTTTGCATCACCAGCTGCACGAAGCGAATTAATGATGACGATATTCATCGTACGTCCCGTTTCAAGTAGTACACTTAGTAAAAGAACACTTGCGCCTAACCCGATAATGTGCGGATTATCTGTAAACAGTCCCATTAATTGTGTACGGAATGTAATAACGAGAGCGACCATACATAGAGTTACACCAATCGCCCATTTTACACTTTTCCACAAGCGTTCGTATGCTTCATCCTTTTCGCCACCACCAACAAGGCGGCCAATAATAATGGCTGTTCCCATACCAATCGCAATTGCAAATAAATAAGTGAACATGGAAATGTTAGTAGCGTATTGTCTAGCAGCTAATGATTCCGTTCCTAAGTACGTTGCGTAATAAAGGAAGACGATTTGACAAGCTTGATACATCACTTGTTCAAATGCAGATGGAATACCGATTTTTAAAATTTTCCCAATGTATTCTTTGGATAAAGTGAAGTAATATTGTAATTTCACGCGATATTCCATAACGCGGTATAGTAACCAGAAGAAAACAATAAGTGCGATCAATCGACTGATAGCGGAAGAAATTGCAGCCCCTTGTACACCGAGCTCAGGGAAACCAAATTTCCCGAAAATGAGTACGTAGTTTCCAGCGATATGAATAATATTCATTCCGAGTGAAATAAACATCGCTTGCTTTGTAAAACCGTGTACACGGATAATTGCGGCTAATGAGTTAATGATAGCTTGCAGGAAGATAGCTCCTCCGACGATAGATAAGTAGTTTTGCGCATACGTTAGTACATCGCCTTGTAAGTTCATTGCGAGCATCATATGTTTCGAAAATAAAAGAAAACCAGCGCTTATAACGAGCCCAACTATTAAATTTAATGTGACGGCTAATGCTGATATTTTAGATGCTTCCATAAAGCGTCTGGAACCGAGGTATTGAGATACAACGATAGCAGCGCCGTTCCCGATGACTTCTAATACCAAAATCGCAATATGGAGATATTGATTCGCTGCACCAACCCCAGATACAGCATCGTCTGATAATGCACTTAACATGAAAGTATCAGCGATCCCCATCAACATAAAAAGAAAAACTTCTAGAAAAATAGGCCATGTTAATAAGAATAAACTTAATTTCTCTGTCGGCCCATTTTTTGTCTGAATTGCTGTCATGTCCGTCCCCTCTTTACCGATATCTATTTTTAGCAAAATGTATCGTAACATACTTTCTTATCCTTTGCACTCATTTTAGCCTACATATTTTTAATATGAAGGGACTGCTATTTTATGTTAAAAAGGGTGGGATAATTATACATAAAGTATTATGGAATATAAAATTTATTTTTCTCTGATAATTTAGAAAAATATAAAAATAATTATTTTTTGCACTTTAGTAAAGAGAATCAGCAATATAAAACGTTTACAAAGATATATTTTTTAACAGAAAATTTTAATGAAATAGAAATATAAATATACAAAAAATATATTTGTGTGTATAATATGAATTATTAGAACATATATATATTTCTTTCTGTTTGAAAATGAAAGGGCTAACATTTTTTGGGAGGGTGGAAGTATGAAAAAAAAGATACCAGTTTTTGTAGCATCAACAGTAGCGATGAGCATGATGTTAGGGGCATGTAGCTATCAAAAAGATGAACCGCAAGCGAACGCAAAAGGGGATAGCGGGAAAAGCGGTGCGAAGCAAGTTATTAACTTAATTGAAACACAAGAAATTCCAACGATGGACACAGCATTATCAGCAGATGCAGTTTCCTCAAGAGTAATGAACAATACGATGGAAGGCTTATACAGTTTAGGAAAAGATGATAAGCTAGTTCCAGGTGTAGCGAAGGAATTTAAAAAGTCAGAAGACGGTAAAAAGTATACGTTTAAGTTACGTGAAGACGCGAAATGGTCAAACGGTGAGCCTGTGACAGCGAAAGATTTTGTATACGCATGGCAAAGAGCGATTAATCCAGATACAGCTGCGAAATCAGCTTATATTATGTACGATATAAAAAATGCAGAGAAAATTAATAAAAAAGAGATGAGTCCTGATCAACTAGGTGTAAAAGCAATTGATGATTACACATTAGAAGTTGAATTAGACAATTCCATTCCATATCTTGTGGATTTAATGGTATATCCAATCTTCTATCCTGTGAATGAGAAGTTTGTTAAAGAGCAAGGTGCAAAGTTTGGTTTAGAAGCAAATACTACACTTTATAACGGACCATTTACATTAAGCGATTGGCAGCATGAACGTAGCTTTAAAATGACAAAGAACCCATCATATTGGGACAATAAAGAAGTGAAGATTGAAGAAGTAAACTTTAATATTGTAAAAGATACATCTACGCCAATTAACTTATATGAAACAAATGCAATTGATCGAGCGTCGTTATTAGCGGAGTTTATCGATAAATATAAAGGAAAACCAGATTTCCAAACAGTAGAAGATACATCTGTATTCTTCCTACGTTTAAATCAAAAAGATCCAGCTTTAGCAAATAAAAATATTCGTAAAGCAATTTCACTTGCTTTTGACCGTAAGCCATTCGTGGATACATTATTAAACAACGGTTCTAAACCAGCGACAGGATTAATTCCTGATAACTTCATTAAAGGACCAGATAAAAAAGATTTCCGTGCTGTAAACGGGGATATTGTAAAACCAAACGTGAAAGAAGCGAAGAAATATTGGGAAGCTGGTAAAAAAGAACTTGGTAAAAATGAAATCGAATTAGAATTATTAAATGAAGATGTAGAGTTATCAAAGAAAACTGGTGAATATTTAAAAGGTGAATTAGAAAAGAATTTACCGGGTTTAACAGTAAAAATTAAACAACAACCATTCGCACAAAAACTAAAATTAGAAGATGCGGGCGATTTTGTCATGTCATTCTCTGGATGGAGTGCGGACTTCCCAGATCCAATTACATATCTTGATATGTTTGTAACAGATGGGTCACAAAATAAGATGAAGTACTCTAATCCGAAATACGATGAAATCATTATGAAGGCGAAAAAAGATGGAAGCGATGTAAATGCTCGTTGGAAGAACTTATTAGAAGCAGAAAAAATGTTACTTGATGACGCTGCAATCGTTCCAGTATATCAACGTGGTAGAGCATACTTACAAAGAGAAACAATTAAAGATATGTACAACCATAAATATGGCGGAGATTTAAGCTTTAAGTGGGCATCCGTAGGAAAATAAAAAAAAGCAGGCTAACCACCTGCTTTTTTTTAATACGTGCGTTTCTTATAAATGCCTTTTCCACCAACTTGATTCCAGCCGGATTGTACATCCAAACTTTTGTTAACAAACTTCATTTTTTCTTTTCCACCAAAGAGCTTTTCACCGATGCTATTTGTAATGACACCAATCAATGCTGTTATTCCGATGATGAGGGCAGCAACCGTAATAAAATCAATAAAAAAAGCAATCATTTGCAAACTCCCCCTTTGCCTGTCTGTATGTTTATTGTATGAGATAAAAAATAAAAAAGAAAGAAATGTCAGAAAAATATTTAATTTACTTTAGAAATCGTGTAGACAGGAGGGAGAATGTTTGTTAAAATAAGAACAAACGTTCCTTTCTGTTCTCATTTGTATAGTCTTACATTTCTTAATTGATTTATCAGGAAAAAGTAAGAAAACGTTCTCTTTTTCATAGGGAAGATTATAGATAAATAACTATATATTATATGAAAAATCTAGAGGAAGTGAGTATTAAAAGGGTTGAAAGTTATTGTTCAAGTACAGCTAAATTGAGCGTAATCATGTTACATAGCAGTGGAATACACGGAAGAGTTTTCTCAACTAGCAGGAAATTTACTGTATATTTCTTGCAAAATCTATTGTATAATGATTATAGAAGTTACTTATTAAAAGTAATTGTTGTTTATTATAAGTTGTTGCTTACATGAAATGCGATTTTTGTACTTTTCAATAAGACAAGTTATCGCGAAAAATTGCTGAAGTTAGAAATTAAAACTGTATTTAGTACAGAATTTGTACTCTTTAAGGAGAGTGAGCTTTGTATGGTAACATTATATAGTTCTCCAAGCTGTACGTCTTGTAGAAAGGCGAAATTATGGCTAGAGGAAAATCATATTCCCTATACAGAACGTAATATTTTCTCAGATCCATTAACGATTGAGGAAATTAAAGAGATTTTACGTATGACAGAAAGCGGAACGGATGAGATTATTTCTACTCGTTCGAAAGTTTTCCAAGAATTGAATGTAAACTTAGAATCCTTACCACTTCAAGATTTATATAAGATGATTCGTGACTATCCGGGGATTTTACGTCGTCCAATTATGATTGACGAGAAACGCCTTCAAGTTGGTTACAACGAAGACGAAATTCGCCGTTTCTTACCACGTACAGTAAGAACGTTCCAATTACGTGAAGCACAACGTCTTGTAAATTAATTATAATAATATGAAAACCTTCTACCTATTATATAGTAGAAGGTTTTTTTTAATGTTTCACATTGCGTAATCGAACTTGTTTTACGATAAAGCCGATGCATAAAATAGTGAAAATGAACAAATAAGGAATGCTTGCAGTGAAACTTGGGTTGTTATGAAAAAAGGTTGCAAGTCTGTCTTCATGTGTAACCATTTTCCCTGCAGTATAGGCAAGAATTGCTGCACCGCAATAAATGAGGAATGGAAATCGTTCCATAAGTATTAAAATAAGCTTACTGCCCCAAATAATAATAGGGATAGAAATGAGTAAGCCGATTATGACGAGTAAAAATCTCCCGTGAGCTGCACCTGCAATGGCAATAACATTATCAAACCCCATAACGAGATCCGCGAAAACAATTGTCCGCACAGCTTGAAATAAAGTTGTTTTTCCTTGAATGGCAGAAAGGTCGTTGCTATCATCAGTTAATAAATTGACTGCAATTAATGTAAGTAAAACCCCGCCAATCAATTGTAGAAATGGAATGTCGAGTAAATAGACAGCTAGTATAGTAAGGACAATTCTTAGTACGATTGCTAAAAGAGTACCGATCAAAATAGCTTTATTTCGTTTCGATTCAGGTAAATTTCGGCTAGCTAGTGCGATGACGATTGCATTGTCACCACCTAATACGACATCGATACCGACAATCATTAGTACGGATGTTAAAAACTCTAAGTCCATTCGTCTGCCTCCATTTATGATGTTTTAATAAGCGAACTGTATGTATGTGATGAAGAAAGTTGTTGTTAAATAATCTCTTCTAATAGAAGTTTCACCTTATTACAGTGTACGGGGGAATGTGGAAATGTATGTCCAAATTTTTTGTAAGTAAGAAATCGCTATAATAATATATTTATGTAGTTGATCGAGTAAAGATAGGCATATAACTATTTTTGTAAAATAAATCGATTTTATTTCCATTCTGGAGAATCTTATCATAAAATGAGAGTACAAGAATCTATTGATTTGTCATATGAGTGGGGAATCCCTTCATAACAATTCTAAGCAGGAAGGGAGAGTTGTATTTTGGATATTGAAAGAATTAATGATCATACGATGAAATTTTTTATTACGTACATTGATATAGAGGATAGAGGATTTAATCGTGAAGAAATTTGGTATGATCGCGAACGAAGTGAAGAGCTCTTTTGGGAGATGATGGACGAAGCTCGTGATCATGACGATTTCTTTATTGATGGGCCGTTATGGATCCAAGTGCAAGCAGTCGATAAAGGGATTGAAGTACTTGTCACGAAAGCAGAGCTTTCAAAGGATGGGCAAAAGCTGGAACTACCGATAGGGGTAGACAAAATTATAGATATTCCTCTAGATGAAGGCATTGAATCATTATTCCAACAAGAGTTAGTCGAAGAGGTAGAAGAACAAACAGGAACAAACTTTAATGAAGATGGTACGTTTGGCTTTTTAATTAAATTTAATGATTTTGAAGATGTCATTTCATTAAGTCATCGTCTTATCTTTGAAGATATAAAAGATGAGCTGTATTCATTTGAGGACCGCTATTATGTATATGTGGAATTCGATGAAGTGCTACATGATGAAGAAGAAATCGATCGTATTTTAAGTATTGTTTTAGAATATGGGGAAGAATCAACTTTAACAATTCATCGTGTAAGTGAGTATGGAAAACAAATTGTGAAAGAGCATGCGCTTGAAACGATTCGCAATAATTTTCCTGCTAAAACGTAGGCCGATTTCTGTAGTATGAAATCGGCTTTTTATATGAAGAATAGGAAAGCTTTCTTAGTTAGGAGGTAAGAGATGAAAAATACGTTAAAGCTGATTTTCTTTATCCTGCTATTGTTCGCATTATTTGTTTCGTTACGTATGTTTATTGATGTAGCATTTTATTCAGATGTGATTGGGATAAAAGATGTTTCGATTTTAGGTATTATTAGTATTTTATTTACAGTATCTGCGTTTTTAATTGGTTGCGTTATTTTCTTAGAAAATCGCCATCCATCTAAAACACTTACATGGTTAATTGTGTTAGGGATTTTTCCGGTATTTGGCTTCTTTGCTTATTTATTATTTGGACAAAATTTTCGGAGAAAAAGAATGTTTCAAAAGAAGGCGTTACTTGATGAACAGGCGTTTTTACAATATAAAGGGCATGAAGATTACGAAGAACGAATTTTACGCAATCATAAGCATCAAGAACTGTTATTTCGTTTAGCGGATCGATTAGGTGCTTTAAATATTTCATTTCAAACTGAAACGAGGACATTAACAAATGGAGATGAAACGTTTCAGGCCATTTTAAATGGGTTAAAACGAGCGAAACATCACATTCATATGGAATATTACATTGTGCGTGATGATAAATTAGGAACAGAAATTAAAGATATTTTAATACAAAAATCAAACGAGGGCGTTGTTGTTCGCTTTTTATATGATGCGGTTGGAAGTTTTAAGTTATCGAAATCGTATATTGAAGAATTAAACGATGCAGGTGTAGAAATGATTCCGTTCTTTCCTGTGCGCTTTCCGATTTTAAACGATAAGATTAATTATCGAAATCATAGGAAAATTGTTGTGATTGATGGGAACGAAGGGTTTGTAGGCGGATTAAATATCGGTGATGAGTATTTAGGAAAAAGTAAATATTTTGGCTTTTGGCGAGACACGCATTTGTATTTACGTGGTGAAGCGGTTCAAAGTTTACAGCTTATTTTCCTTCAAGATTGGTTTTATATGACTGGAGAGGCTGTGCTAGCTCCGGAATATTTACAAGCAAAAGCAGTTGAGGGTGATCATTGGGGAGGAGTACAGCTAGTTGCAGGTGGCCCCGATAATAAGTGGGAAACGATTAAGCATTTATATTTCGCAATGATCGCTTCTGCTCGGAAATCTATTTGGATTGCAACGCCGTATTTTATTCCGGATGATGATATTTTATCCGCATTAAAGGTTGCTGCACTTGCTGGTATTGATGTTCGTTTATTAATGCCGAGTAAACCTGATAAGCGTACTGTCTTTTACGCGTCGAGATCGTACTTCCCAGAGCTTTTAGACGCAGGAGTAAAGATATATGAATACGAAAAAGGTTTTCTTCATAGTAAAATTGTCATCGTTGATTCTGATTTAGCTTCAATTGGGACAGCTAATATGGATATGAGAAGTTTTCATTTGAATTTTGAAGTAAATGCCTTTTTATATGATACAGATAGCATTAAAAGACTTGTTCAAGACTTTAAAGACGATTTAGAAGAATCCAGTGAAATTCACGTCGATCGTTTTCATAAAAGGCGTCTGCATAGACGAATTGTTGAATCAACGTACCGGTTATTATCGCCATTATTATAAAAAGAGATGTCCGAAATTGGGACATCTCTTTTTTAAAAGGAATTTGTAATAAATTGTAGAATATAAGGAGCTGAAAGGGTGTGATTCCGATATTTATCGCTAAAAGAGAAAACGGAGAAAAAATTCATTTACTCTATAATTGTAATGAAGAGCTTTTGCGCCGTATGCGCCAACAGGAACAATTCTTTTGTGTAGCTTGTGGAAAGGAAGTGCAAATGAAATTAGGGAAACAAAAAAGTTGGCATTTTGCTCATAAAAAATTGGATTCATGTCTTGCCTTTTATGAAGCGGAATCAACGTATCATATGCACGGTAAAGAATTGTTATATAGATGGTTCAAACGTCAAAACTTTCAGGTGGATATAGAGTACTACCTTCCAGAAATTAAGCAACGACCAGATGTTTTTGTAGAGAGGGCGGGCAGAAAAATTGCAATTGAATACCAATGCGCAAACCTCGCTATAGAGCAGCTGTATAAAAGAACATATTCGTATTGGCAAGCTGGTATACAGGTCATTTGGATCGCTGGTGGAAATCAATTGAAAAAGCAATCTGCATATTGGATGAAATTCTCCTCACTTATGGCTTTCTCCTTACAATCTTATCCTCAACCATTTCTTATTTTCTTCTGTTCGAAAGAAAAATCATTTATGAAATGTGCATTTGTCACTCCATTTTCTACAAACATCTTTTTCGCGCATACTGTATATTTACCAACCGATAAAACTACTTTTGAAATGCTTTTTTCTCCGGTTCCTTTCGAGAAAGAGATACTAAGGGAAGAGTGGAAGAAGAGAAAGAAATACTTTCGCCAAAATGCCCTGCCGATTTGGAATTATAATTATAAGTCATTATTACGCCTCTTATATCAATTTAAATGTACCCCAGCGAGCTTTCCTTCTGAAATTGGTGTTCCACTTCCTTCTGGATTTGCTTTTCAAACAAACCCATTTATATGGCAAGCTTTTCTATATATGAAGTGTATAGGGGAGCTTGCAGTAGGAGAGTGTATTTCTCTTCAATACGTGTGTAGTTATGTAAAAAGGTATACGAAAAGGCGGATACTTCCGTACTTTTCACAGCAAACATGGAAAGTGGCAGTTAATGAATATATGACATTTTTATGCTATATAGGTGTATTGCATAAAGTGGGAACTTATACGTACCGAAAAATAAGGGGTGTAGTGATGTTAAAAACAGAGGAGGAAATTATGAAACATGATGAGATTTGCTTAATACATGCGCTATCTTTATTTGAGGCAAATTTTAACATGAGAGGAGGAAAAGGGGATATAATAAAGAATGATTGTGAAGGAATTACATAAGAAAAAACGAATTGTACTTAAGTAGAGATATTTAAAGGAGGGCTTAAAGAATGTCTGAACAAAACAAAGCGAAAGCATTACCAGATCGCAACGAGATTGAAGAAGCAAGTACGTGGCGATTAGAAGATATTTTCCAAACGGATGCAGAATGGGAAAAAGAATTCCAGGCTATTAAAGAGCTATTACCGAAGTTAACTGAATTTAAAGGGAAACTTGGTGACTCTGCGGACAATTTACTTGAGGCATTGCAATATGAAGATGAAATTTCAATGCGATTAGGTAAGCTATATACATATGCTCATATGCGTTACGATCAAGATACAACAAACTCTGTATATCAAGCATTAAATGATCGCGCAACAAATTTATATTCACAAGTATCTAGTAGCACAGCGTATATTGTGCCTGAAATTTTATCGATTTCAGCAGATACACTGCAAACATTCTTGAAGGAAAATAGAGATTTAAGTGTATATGAACATGCATTAGAAGAAATTACACGTCAACGCCCGCACGTATTATCAGAAGCTGAGGAAGCTTTATTAGCGGAAGCATCTGAAGTAATGAGTTCGTCAAGCAATACATTCGGTATGTTGAATAACGCGGATTTAAAATTCCCATCTATTAAAGGTGAAGACGGAGAAGAAATAGAAATTACACATGGTCGTTACATTCAGTTTTTAGAAAGTGATGATCCTCGTGTTCGCGAAGATGCATTTAAAGCTGTATATGAAACGTATGGAAAATTTAAAAATACATTCGCAAGTACGTTAAGTGGAGCAGTAAAACGTAATAATTTCAATGCGCGTGTTCGTAAATATGATTCTGCTCGCCAAGCTGCACTGAGCAATAATAATATTCCGGAAGCAGTATACGATCAACTCGTTGAAACGGTAAATGACAACTTACATTTATTACACCGTTACATCGATATTCGTAAGCGTGCATTAGGACTTGATGAGCTTCATATGTATGATTTATATACACCACTTGTACCAGAAGTGAAAATGAATGTGAAATACGAAGAAGCACAAGACCTTTTATTAAAATCTTTAAACGTACTTGGTGATGAATATGTTGATATTTTGAAAGAGGCATATGAAAATCGCTGGGTAGATGTGTATGAGAATAAAGGAAAACGAAGCGGGGCATACTCATCTGGTGCATATGGAACAAATCCGTATATTTTAATGAACTGGCATGATAATGTAAATAACTTATTTACACTTGCTCATGAGTTTGGTCATTCGGTGCATAGTTACTATACAAGAAAAACACAACCGCACGTATATGGTGATTATTCCATCTTTGTAGCAGAAGTGGCATCTACTTGTAATGAAGCGCTTCTAAATGATTATTTATTAAAAACGACAGAAGATAAGAAAGAGCGTCTATATTTATTAAATCATTATTTAGAAGGGTTCCGTGGTACTGTATTCCGTCAAACGATGTTTGCAGAGTTTGAACATATTATTCATAAGAAAGTACAAGAAGGACATGCTGTTACGCCAGATATGCTAACGGAAATCTACTATGATTTAAATAAGAAATATTTCGGTGACGCTTTAGTAATCGACGAAGAGATTGGTTTAGAATGGTCTCGTATTCCACACTTCTACTACAACTATTACGTATATCAATACGCAACAGGATTTAGTGCAGCGACAGCTCTATCTAAACAGATTTTAGAAGAAGGACAACCAGCAGTAGAACGTTATATTAACGAGTTCTTAAAAGCAGGAAGCTCTGATTATCCAATTGAAGTGCTGAAAAAAGCAGGAGTAGATATGGCATCTCCTGAACCAGTAAAAGAGGCACTACAAGTATTTGAAGAGAAATTAAATGAATTAGAAGCATTATTATTTGAAGAAAAGTAATGAAAAAAGACGAGGGATTGTATCCTCGTCTTTTTTTGAATAGATTAAATGTCGATATATGTCGAAAAAACAAGGTGAATTTCTTTGTTTTTTCTAACTGAAAGGATAGTTTTACGGCTGATTTTTGAAATTAAAACCCTTTGAATCGTTTTTTATGATTGAAATAAGAGAGAGTGATAACAATGATTCCGAATAAAAGAGGTAAGGCAATAATTTTAGGAAAAGCTTGTAGTAGAGAGAGGATGTACAAGAAAAAAGAAACGATGACAGCTAGAAAGAGAAGAGCAATATAAGATTTTTTCATAAATAAACCCCCTAAATGACCTTTTTTATAGCTTATTCAAAAATGAAAACGTTTAGAATGTGACAAAAGTGTGAAATTCGACAAAAGGGGTTGTCATCTGACGTCGAATCTTGTAATATAATAAGCGTGAACGAATTCACATACAAACATATACCCCTTTGTTTGAACGTGAAAATTTCTCCCATCCCCTTTAATATTTTTATAAGCCGTAAAGAAGAAGACCTGGTGTTTACACCAGGTCTTCTTCTTTTGCTATCCATTTCCAATAACGTTCGCATTTTACTTCTATCATTTGTACTTTTCGTTTCAGTTGTAATTTTTTAAGTTCGCGCTCAATTTCTTGTTGCGAGCAGTCATAAATAAATGCTACTTCTTTTGAAGATATAAATTGTGTTGCTTCTAGTAGCACTTCTAAAGGTGGTAATGGTTCTGGCTCAATTTCACATTTTACAAGTTCTTTCAATAATTGTACGTATACATCGTAGGAATAATTTCCAGCGATTTTAATACCTTCTTCATCTGAGTTCGCATGAAAAAAGACGAGGGAGGGTATTTCTGTAATATGCATTTCATTCGTGAATTTCAAGTCACATTGGAAAGCTTTTTTTGCACTAGCAGAATGTAGATCTTTTTTAAATTCTTCTACATCAATATTGCTATCTTTCGCACATGCAAGTAATAGTTCGCAGTCAGGGTTTGATACATTTTCAAGGAAAATGTATTCTTGGAGTTTTCGCAAAAACTTCGAACCTGCTTTTCGGCCTTGCAACTCCGCTGCCTTAATTGCCATCGAAACTAAATATGGTGTTGACGATGCTTCTTGCATATGTACCTTTCCATCACATGAAAAACCTTGTAAACTTGTTGTCTTTTCCCACACAAATCGAATATTAGCAGGTTTATTCCATTTGTGTGAGGAAGCGTTCGTTCCATCCACTTTTCCTGTTACGATATGACGAATAGAGAAGTATTTCCCGTATTCAAGCCATAGTTTAATAATAAAAGGCTCAATTTCCCAGCAATCTTTACAAAGTGGATCAATAAATAAATATGCTTCTACAGACTTATGCTCACATGCGGAAGGAGATGGCATATTTATATGCTTTGCTTCCTGCTTATCCATTACACTTCACCTGTTTCGTTTGGAGTATTAACCATATGCTGAGCGGTTAATGCTAAACGTTCAAAGACAAACTCTCTTATATGACCATGCACTCCAGTATCATCCATTGCTTGCTCCATGCATGATAGCCAAGCCTCTGCTCGTTTTGGAGTAATCTCAAACGGAAGATGGCGTGCTCTTAACATAGGATGACCATGTTCTTCAGTGTACAAATTAGGACCACCTAAATATTGTGTTAAAAATTGCTTCTGCTTCCTAGCGGTTTCTGTTAAATCTTCCGGGAAGATGGGAGATAAGTCAGGGTGTTTACTGACATAGGAATAAAATGTATCTACTAATATTGCAATGCATTGTTCACCGCCAATTGCTTCAAATGGTGTCATCGGTTGCTTGCTCATCCTTTATAAACTCCTTTTTCCATGAAATGTATATCTATTGTAGCAATGGAATGTTCGAGAGGGCAAATAAACAGCCTTCTCAAAGATTCTTTGCTTATTCTACGGGTGTAAACTTTTTTAGTGAGATGTATCCACTAGTGAAACATATTCACTAGTGGAATTTTCACTTTAGCGTGCTTTGTTTTGTTTGGCAAGGAAAAAGCGTTTTACTTTGTTATTTGTATGGCGAACAGGTATGTTATGTTGCGTTAATAAATGAATAAATGCAGCTTTTCCTGTTTCTTCATCTTGTACTTCAAATTCAATTTCATAATCATCGTGATTGTAATAGAAACTATGATCAAAGACAAGCGTTCCGCCTTTAAATAATGTTTCTGCTCTTTCTGTTGTTAAACTACCCATATATGTTAAAGCAGAAACAGGAATTTGTAATTTGTGTAATTGATCTACTACTGCTCCTTGAATGATTGTGTTTGTTTCCATCATCATTTTTGCTTCGTCTTCTGTTACGACTTGATGCGTTTCTAATAAACCGATTTCTGCAGGTTGTTTCAACGTTAACGTATAAGTTTCTCCTTTATGACGAATACGAAGTGCAGAGCCAGCTTCTTTTAACGAGAAGTCAGGTGTTTCAAAGTAGTGATTCACTTGTTTCGTAAATGCTTCAATAGAAAACGATTTACATAATGTATCGAATTCTTCTTTTGTAACGATATTTTTGAATTCAATTTCAATTTCTTGTGTCATTGTATAATCTCCTTTTGAAAAATAATTCTTTACACATTATCGCTTTTTCATAAATTTGGTTCAATGTTTTATTTGTTTGCGTCCATGTTATGATACAATAATACTGTTAAGTAAGACAGGAAGTTGAGATGGAGGAGTTAGAGCATGCAAAATAAAATCCAAGTTAAGAGCGTAGAAAAGAGAGAGAATGCTCTTATTTTTTGTGCGGAAAATAGTGAAATAGAGGTAAAGGAGTTAAGTGCACGTAATCACGTACTTGTAGACTCAGACAATTTATCATTTTTATATATCTTAGAAAATGAATCATCTTTCATTTATGTAAGTATTCCGCACACATGCTGGGAAGCAATGCATGAAGCGATGAATAACGATGTGGTTATGTTCGTTAGCGTGAATGACATTGAAATGGAATTAGAAGGATTAAAAGAAGAAGTAGAATATTTAGTTGAAAATATTGAAGGTAATGCAAATTACGGAGAAGAATTAGTAACTGCTGTAGAAAAAGTATTTCTATAAGCAAATGGATTGATTTTGGTGGTGGTTGAAATGAATCGAAATTGGGAAGAATTTTTAGCACCTTACCACCAAGCGGTGGCAGAGCTGAAAGTGAAACTAAAAGGAATGCGTACTCAATTTGCAATGTTAACAGAGCATTCTCCAATTGAGTTTGTAACAGGAAGGGTAAAGTCGGTTGCAAGTATTATTGATAAAGCGGAGAAGAGAAATGTACCGCTAGACCGATTGAGAGAAGATATGCAGGATATTGCTGGGCTTAGAATGATGTGTCAATTTGTTGATGAGATTAAGCCTGTTGTAGAATATCTTCGAAAACGAAATGACTTTGAAATCGTGGAAGAACGTGATTATGTCACGCAAAAGAAAGATAGCGGTTATCGTTCTTATCATGTTGTCATTAGTTATCCTGTTCAAACGATTCAGGGTGAACAAAAAGTATTGGTAGAAATCCAAATACGCACGCTAGCAATGAACTTTTGGGCAACAATTGAGCATTCTTTAAATTATAAATATAGTGGACGTTTTCCTGAAGATATTAAAATACGCTTGCAACGTGCAGCTGAAGCGGCGTTTTTATTAGATGAAGAAATGTCTTCTATTCGTCTTGAAATTCAAGAAGCGCAAAAAGCTTTTTCAAGAAAGCAAGAAACGAAAGATTCCGAATCATAAACTAAAGGGTGTTGGGCGATGAAATTTACAATTATGTCAAAGGGAGATCAATCATCAGATACACTGGCAAGCACGATGAAAGAGTACTTGCTAGATTTTGGATTTATAATGGATGAAAAGGAACCCGATATTGTAATTTCTGTTGGGGGAGATGGAACGCTTTTGTATGCGTTTCATCGTTATTATAATCGATTGGATGAAACAGCATTTGTTGGTGTACATACAGGACATTTAGGTTTCTATGCAGATTGGTTACCGACAGAAGTAGAGAAATTAGTAATTGCGATTGCAAAAACACCATTCCAAGTGGTGGAATATCCGCTTTTAGAAGTTATTATTCGCTATGTGAATGGAAGTAAAGAGTCACAGTATTTAGCGATGAATGAGGCGACTGTAAAAAGTGCAGAAGGTACATTAGTAACAGAAGTAGAAATACGCGGAGAATATTTTGAAACATTCCGCGGGGACGGCCTTTGTATTTCTACTCCTTCAGGAAGTACTGCGTATAATAAAGCGCTTGGCGGAGCAATTATTCACCCATCTATTGAAGCGATTCAAATTGCAGAAATGGCGTCCATTAACAATCGTGTGTTTCGTACTGTAGGATCGCCACTCGTATTGCCGAAGCATCATACATGTGTGTTAAAGCCGGCTGCAGGAATGAACTTACAAATTACAGTGGATCATTTAACAATGGTCCATCAAGATGTGAAATCAATCCAGTATCGTGTCGCAAACGAGAAAGTACGATTTGTTCGTTTCCGCCCGTTCCCGTTCTGGAAACGAGTTCGTGACTCGTTTGTTGCAGATAAATAGAAAGGGTTATATATTTGAACAGATTTACATTGAAATGGGATATAGGGCTGGCTGAAGAGGGAACTTTAGTTAGGGAATTTTTGAAAACGAAAGGTATTTCTAAAGCCGCTTTAACGGATATAAAGTTTCACGGCGGGGCAATTGAAGTAAATGGTCAACATGCGAGTGTTCGTCATCAGTTGCGCGCTGGTGAAGAATTACGTGTCTTTTTTCCAGTGGAGGAAAGAAGTGAAGGGATGATGGCAGAAGATATCTCTTTATGCATTGTATATGAAGATGATGCGGTTCTTATCATTGATAAAGAGGCGAACATGTCAACAATTCCGTCTAGAGAACATCCGACAGGGAGTGTTGCCAATGCGATTTTATCTCATTATGATAAGCAGCATCTTGCAAGTACAGTGCACATTGTAACACGGTTAGATCGTGATACTTCAGGGCTTATGCTTATTGCAAAAAATCGTTTTGTGCATCATCTTTTATCTAAGCAGCATCAACAAAAAGCTGTGAAACGAACGTATGAAGCAATTGTTCACGGTGAGATGGTAGAACGAGAAGGAATGATTGATGCACCAATTGGTCGGAAATCTGATAGCATTATTGAGCGAACGGTTTGTGAGGATGGACAAAGGGCAGTTACTCATTTTAAAGTAATTGATAGTACATATGATAAGACACATGTAGCGCTGGAGCTTGAGACAGGAAGAACGCATCAAATTCGTGTGCATATGGCTCATATAGGACATCCATTACTTGGTGATAACTTATATGGAGGAAGAAGGGATGAAATGAAACGGCAAGCACTTCATAGTAAATCTTTGATGTTTTATCATCCTATTTTAGAGAAAGAAATGTCTTTCACTATAAAGATCCCAAGCGATATGCAAGAGCTACTTAGGAATGCTTAAAAAGGGAACAAAATTCTTATATTATAAAGAATTTTGTTCCCTTTTTTCTTAGCGGAATAATATTAAAATTTGGTTTTCACCCGTACGCTTTATAACGAAAAATCCACTTTCGGCTTTTGTAGCAATGCCATTGTCATTTGGATGACAATATCCATGCGTTTCGCAAGTGCCGTCATCACGTACTAACATTTGTCCAATTAATCCGACAGGAAGCCACTCGGTGCGATCTTTTCTTGCTACATATTTGCAAGCTGGATCCCATTCTGTATTTAAAAGAGGTTGTATTTCTTCTGTTTCCGTCCATACATATTGGCGTTTTCCAAAGTTATCTGTTTTATAGCGTTTTTGCCAACTTAAAGCCCCGCTATTTCCTATAAGAGCAGGGGTTGCACTAGATATTCCTAAGATGAATGAATCGTGTGAAGTAGCTATCCGAATTTTTTCTTCGCTACTAAATGTAACGAAATAACCGACATCAATAAGGTTATGATCTTCTGTTTCAAACATTTGTGCAAAATCCGTTCCGCTTGCATTGTAAGACGCGCCCTCAATGTACATTTCTCCATTATGGGCAAGCCATTTAGCACCGATATTATGGTCGGTGTCGTTTACACCATTTGCAATAAACCAAGAATAAGCTTCTTCTGCAGTGCCGAAGCGCCCCATAATATGGCTACCTGCAAAATGAGCTGTTGATGTATGATGACCTTCCGCATGAGAAGAGGATCCGTTAGCGATAGTTGCGGTTCCTTCTGCGTGTGCTGCTTCGCCTAAAGCAATCGTCTGTTTACCCTCCGCATGAGAATAAGCACCGCTTGCTGTCGTTTCACTTCCCTCACTATGCGAACTATGTCCAGTTGCTTTTGAGTTTGATCCTTCGGCATGAGAGAAAGAACCTTTTGCATGTGTTAATAAGCCTTCCGCATGTGCTGCCATGCCCTCCGCATGAGAGTGAAGCCCCTCCGCATATGCATATCGGCCGCCCCTTTTCACTTTTGTATTTTCAAGTGTAGGTGTTTCAATTATGAGTGGTTTTTCAGTTTGTATATCATTTGATGAAGCTAATGCTTCTTTTATTTTTTTTACTTTGTTTATAATAGCAGCTGGAATTTCTGGTTCCACTTTTTTATTTATTGCTACAGAAATAGTTTCTTCCGCTTTTTCTTCTGTTTGGTTAGAATGTAGTACCTGTTCATCTTGATTTGAGAGCTGTTTATTTTTTTGTTGCATCTTTATTTTTTTACGATCGATTATGCGACTCATCACAGCATTTTCTAAAGAGACATATGTTGGTTTTACTTTGCTTTTTTTTGATGACTCTTGTTCTTCCAGTTCCTCTATCGCTGCAGCCCGAATACTACACCAGTTGTTAATTCCGTACATGGGCAGATATAAAGGGGGGAATTTTCTTTTTTGTTTAGAAGATTTTTTCTTCATTCTGTCACCTCCTGCGACATTATATGTAGGGTAATTAAAAAAAGATGCACTTTATTGCATCTTTTTTTAATTACTTTACCTAGTTTTATATGAGATCTGCCTAAATAATGCTAAGTAAGGTAGTTATGAAATTGGACGGAATTTCTCAGCGACAAAAGGTAACGAAGAAGGGACAGAGATAGTCTCCATTTCAGGATAACGTAATCCGGTTAATTTGCCACCAAATACAGCACCAGTATCAATATTGACTGTCTGATTGACGAATCGAGGTTCTGCTACTGGTGTATGTCCATATACAATCCAAGCTTGCCCCTTGTATTCTTGCGCCCAATCACGACGGACAGGTGAGCCATCGGCATGCTTTTCTCCTGTAATATCGCCATATAATACAAAGGTTTGTACTTTTTTATCTCGTCTTCCTATGTAATCTTGCCGAATCCCAGCGTGACATACGATTACTCTTTTTTCATCTAGTATGTGGTAGAGCGGTGATTGTTCATAAAGAGTGGTAAACTTTTCTTTTATAATGTTTTGCTTATGAGAAGGAAGTGCTTCATATTCAGCAACAGTTGTTTCAAGTCCGTGAGCGACTGTTACATTACGTCCAAGGAAAAATCGATATAGTTTATTACAGTGATTTCCAGGAGCGTAATAAGCTTCTTTTTTATGTATGACAAGTTCCCATACAATTTCGATCATACGTAATGAATGAGGACCACGGTCTGTAATATCGCCAACGAATGCAAGTTTACGTTGGTCAGGGTGAATCGGTAGACCGCTACTCCAGTTATATCCTAGCTTCTCTGTTAAATTTTGAAACTCTTGGAAGCATCCATGAATATCTCCTATAATGTCATATTTCATATCTAAACCTCCATCGTATTTTTCATTAGTATATCTAAAAAAGGATAGAGATAAAAATATAGCGTTTTTTTGTTGTTCATTTAAACATAAAGATTTTCGTTCTTGAGCGAACATTTAAAATGAATC
Source organism: Bacillus sp. 22475 (assembly GCF_052044835.1). Taxonomy (NCBI): domain Bacteria; kingdom Bacillati; phylum Bacillota; class Bacilli; order Caryophanales; family Bacillaceae; genus Bacillus; species Bacillus sp. 22475. The sequence goes on from NZ_JBQENW010000001.1 coordinate 19,403, forward strand.
CAATCGCAATCATGTATGTAAGTAGTGAACTTCCTCCGTAGCTCATAAGAGGTAATGTTATCCCTGTAATGGGAAGTAATCCGATTGTCATCCCGATATTTTGGAATACTTGGAAAGTAAACATTCCGATTGTACCAGCGCAAATGTAACTACCGAAAGGGTCATTACTTTCTAAAGCGATATGAATCATTCGAAAAATGAGTAAGAAAAAAAGTGAAATAATGACACTTGCGCCTAGAAATCCAAATTGTTCAGCGACATTAGTGAAAATAAAATCTGTATGTGGTTCTGGAAAATATACTTGTCCATTTTCCCACCCTTTTCCTTGCATTTCTCCGGATCCAGTCGCTAAGAATGCTTGTCTTAATTGATAGCCTTGTGCATCATATTTGTAAGGTGCTAACCATCCGTAGAAGCGATTTAGTTGATATTCTTTTAAAATGTGTGCTTTAAAGAAATCTGTGTGAGTAAAAAAAATATATATTAATGTAGATCCAGCAACGAAAGTACCTGAAACTAATCCGAAAATAAAACGCCATCGTATGCCAGAAACTAGTATCATTGCTGCAAGCATCGCTGAAATGACCATTGTGTTTCCTAAATCTGGTTCCTTTGCGATAAGTAGTAGTGGTGGCAAACTTGTTGCAAATATTTTTCCAAGTAATAAAAAATCGTCACGCATTGTTCGGGAAAAATATTTCTCATTATGATTTGCTATAATTCTTCCAATGACGATAATTAAAAACAATTTCATAATTTCAGAAGGCTGAAAATTTCCGATGCCTGGGAGCCTGTACCAAGCGGTAGCGCCTTTAATTGTAACGGCACCTGGTACTTGAAGTTCTAGTCCAATAAGTAGTACCATTGCAAAGCTATACAAATACCAAGCAATTTTTTGATAACGATCGAAATCGATAATCATAATAACACCAATGGCTATAAATCCAATGAAGTACCATTGGATTTGCTTTAGTACAAAGTTGACGTTTTGTAAAAATGGCGGTAAAGAGGCTTGCGCACTTGCAATAGCACAACAACTAACAATCCCAATGGCAAATAAAATAAATAGTAATACGTAGTCTATTTGATATTGAGAATTTGGATCTTTCAATGTAGGTATTCCTTTCTACTGCTCTTTATAGTAATGGATTTTATAGTATGAGAAAGAATGTATGAACTATACGAATGATTCACATATAGTCCATACACTTTTGATTTTGCAGAGTAGTTTAATTGTTTAACTCTTTAATAATTATATCCAAACAATGGGAAAGACGTACATGTGCGTCAGGAAAAATATCTAGTTGATGAAGATAGTATTTTAAGGAACTTTTACACCATTGGTAAGCACTAAGTAGAGCTGCTCTATAGTCCGTAGTATTTTGTAAAAAGCCATATTCTTTTGCTGTTATAACAAGGTGTGTGAAATCTTCACAACCTTGAAGGAGCTTATTGTGTATTTGTTGTCCTGCATGGTAGCGAAATTGACTTAAAGGCTCAGAAATGTATATTGCATTTCCTTTAGAAAGTAAAGAAATCCATGAGGCCATATCAACACTACAAGAATATTGTCGCTCTTTAAGGGTACCAAAAGGCTCAGTGAGCAATTCTTTTCGAAACAAAGTAGTTGTAGGCTCACCGATAATGTTGTGCCCGCCCTTTAACATCCAATTACCTAAAAATATCCCGTTTAATGGGGTGTCTTCACTATATAACCTTTGTGTTGGATGGGCATCACCGATTAGATTTCCATGATCATCAATACGTACTCGATAAGAAGTAACAAGAGCAAGATTTTTATTGGAATCTTGCTCAAAATAGGTCATCATTTTTTGTATTTTATGCTTATAAAACACGTCATCGTCCATTAAAAAATTTATATACTCACCATTTGATTTTTCTATGAGCATAAGGTCATTGTGAAATTGTCCTAGAGTAGGGATATTTCGAATATATGTGATGTTTTTATAATTTGGTAAGTATTGTTCATGTATTAGAGTTTCTGTTTCATCATTTGTACTATCATCTCCGATGATGATTTCAATATTTGAATAAGTTTGTGCCAATACACTTTCTAGAGCGATTTTGAAATAATGGGGCCGATTATAAGTAGGAATAAGGATGGAAACGAGAGGTAGATTTTTTTCACTCGTCATACATAACTTCCTTTCAGAAGCTTTTTTTTGTAAGAACAATATCTTGGTAACTTGTATATTCAGGTCTACCGCACCATAAACCATAATGTGGCTTATTGATTATTTCTAGGCCGTGCTTATTCAATAGATTGCAAATATCTGTCTCCGGATAAGCAACTGCGAAATTGGGAATATCTTTATTTACAACGTAGCAATTTTCAATTCGATGATAAAAACCTAATGTACTTTGTCCTGCATTTAAATAATAGGACGATTCAGGATTTATTAGAAAGAATGTAATGAAACATCTCCCGTCTTTTTTTAATACACGTACAATTTCAGATACGTAATGTTCTAATTCTTTTGGGAGAAGATGTGTAAATACAGAAGTTAAAAAGATAAAATCGAATGTCCCATCTTCATAGGGAAAACGATATTGAGAGGCATCTTCTGTTCCTTCTGGATTATAGAATTGATTGTATATGTCAACATGTTCAAAGTGAAAATTATTACGCATAGTTGAAATGTTATTTTGACACCAAATAATTCCATCTTTAAACAAATCAAATCCATAATACGCTCCATCATCATTTAAGTAATTCAATAATGGTACAGCCATTCGGCCGACGCCGCAGCCTACATCTAATACTTTTTCATTTGATTTTAAAGCGCCAATTTGAATAAAATGCTTTAGGAACTCTTTTCCAACTTTTTTGAAGTCGCCACCTACATATTGGACGAGTTCAGGAGGGGGGAGTAAAGTCATTTCTTTGTTAAGTTTGCTCATGAGTATACCCCTTTCTTGTATGAGAAGATGCAGTAAATCTATTAATAAAATTTTCAATTTGTAGTGAGAGAACACAGGAAAACAATTGTTATATGTAAGGAGATTCCGAAAAAGAATACTTAATTGGATTAGAAGTGAGAGAAGGATGAGTGAAAATAGAATCTCCTATAGATTAAATCTTTTTTTATTCTTTTCTCCAATAAACGCCAAATACATCAATTTTAGTAATAGGGGCTTTTAAATTTCGTTGGTTTCTAAAGTCTGTCACAGCCTCAGCGCATGGCGGTAGCCCGTAGTCATCGATAATTATATAGCCACCTTTAGAAATTTTATCATATAAGTTCACGAGACCATCCATTGTGGATTCGTACATATCACCATCAAGCCGTGCAATTGCTATTTTTTCAATTGGTGCTGTTGGTAAAGTATCTTTAAACCAGCCTTTTAAAAATTTCACTTGATCATTTAGTAAATCATATTTTTTGAAATTCTCTTGTACTTGTTCTAAAGAGACACGTAAGTAATCGAATGTGTGCAAATAATCACCGTAATCTTTTGGATAGTGTTCTAGATTCGGTGCTGGCAAACCTTCAAATGAATCTGCGACCCACACATTACGATTCGTAATGTTGTTTGCTTGTAAAAAACCATTCATAAAAATGCACGATCCTCCGCGCCATACACCTGTTTCAATAAAATCTCCCTCTATATTTTCACGAACAACGGTTTCCATTGCCTCTTGTAATTGGTTCATACGTTCTCGACCGATCATGCTATGTGCTGCTCTTGGCCAATCCATTCCATCATGACGTTCACTTTTTGAAACATTTGGTTTTACAATTTTTAAGTTATGGTTTTCAGCATATTGCTTAATGAATAAAGGGAGGGGGACTGTAACTGGTTCGAATTCTAGTTCTTTCGAAATATGTAGAGATGCGGGTAAGTATGCCTCATATTCCAACCATATTTCAAATAAAATTGTCTTCTTTAGCAATTCGAGATAAAGCTGAACAGCAGATTTACTTTCCATATTTGTGCCTCCTGCAAAATGTCATACAACAATATGATTATGTAGATAGCGAATGTTTCATGATTGAATTTGAAATTGAAAAAGCAGTAAAACTGATATCAGTTTTACTGCTAAGTAAAAAATTAAGCGATTTTTTCAATAATAATAGATGCATTTGTACCAAGAGCTAATGATAGCCCAAGCCCTGTAACGATTACTTCAATTAATGATGGAGTTGTCGTAATTTGCGTAATTGCTTGAACAACGATAGGTGCTCCAACTGAGATTAAAGTGGCCCCAGTACCTGGAACAGATACCCCATTTACTTGGATTGTAAGTCCTCCTAATAGACTTACTGCTGCAGTGTATACGATAACAGTGATTTTATAGAATCCAGTTTGACTAATTACGAAAGTATCAGGATCTAATTGAGAAATTGCTGTACCAAACTGAGATCCAACAGTATTAAATGGTATTGGAGCATTAAGTCCAATATCCAAAGAAATCCCAGCGGAGTTAAATGCATACAATCCTGCTGGAAGCCCTAGTCCAGATGGTCCAGTCGGTCCAGTCGGTCCCGTAGCCCCAGTGTTACCAGTAGGCCCAGTAGGTCCCGTAGCCCCAGTGTCACCAGTAGGCCCCGTAGGTCCCGTAGCTCCAGTGTCACCAGTAGGCCCAGTAGGTCCCGTAGCCCCAGTGTCACCAGTAGGCCCCGTAGGTCCCGTAGCTCCAGTGTCACCAGTAGGCCCCGTAGGTCCCGTAGTCCCAGTGCCACCAGTAGGCCCGGTAGGTCCAGTAGTCCCAGTCTCACCAGTCTCACCAGTAGGTCCAGTAGGTCCAGTAGGCCCGGTTGGCCCAGTCGGAAGGGTAAACGGTGGTATCGGTGGTAATGTAGGTCCTACAAGATTAGGGTCAAATGCACTAGCTGATAAAGATTCATCGGGATTTAATCCATTTGAATAATTATTATTTGACATAAATTCACCTCCATAAAGCGTTCATTATATAGTAGATGCAAAACCGAAAGAAAATGACACGGACATTTGAATTATTGAAAAGAAATCTTAAACTGCTTGAACAATTTAAAAAAATGGAAAGTTTAGTATATGTATAACATATGATTGATTTGGAAGAGGGTGATTATGTTGAACAAGCAAGGAATTACAATTAGTTTATGTATGATTGTTCGAGATGAGGAGGAGACAATAGCCCGTTGTTTAGACACAGTTGAGAAAATTGTGGATGAAATTATAGTAGTTGATACAGGTTCCGCCGATCGAACGAAAGAAATCGTAGAGAAATACACTTCTAACATATATGATTTCCAGTGGATTGATGATTTTGCGGCAGCAAGAAATTTTTCTTTTTCAAAAGCGACGCAAGAGTATATATTGTGGCTAGATGCAGATGACGTATTATTAGAAGATGCTCAAGAAGCATTGAAACTTTTAAAAAGAGAATTAGATCCTAAAATTGATGCTGTTTCAATGCCTTATCACCTTGCGATGGATTCTAACGGGAAACCTTTATATTGTACAAAAAGAAATCGACTTGTAAAGCGTGAAAAACAATTCCAATGGTTTGGAAAGGTTCATGAGTATTTAGCTATTTCTGGTGAGGTTTTTAGTAGTAATGTTGCTATTACACATAAAAAAGAAAAAAAAGTAACAAATCGTAATTTGAAAATTTTTCAAAATACTGTAGCGGCAGGAGAAGAATTGAGTCCGAGAGATTTATTTTATTACGCAAATGAATCTACGGATAACCAAAAATATGATGATGCAGTTCTTCTATATGAAACATTTCTTAATCAAGACGAAGGATGGTATGAAGAAAAAATTTATGCATGTGGTAAGTTAGGAGATTGCTATGCAAAGCTCGGAATGTGGGAGAAGGCAATCGAATCTTGTGTGAAGTCGTTTCGGTATGGCGTCCCTAGAGGAGAGAATTGTACAAGAATAGGATATATATATATGGAACAAGAAAAATATAATGAAGCGATATTTTGGTTTAAACTTGCAACGGAAGTACCAATGGCAACGGAGAGTCCTTTCCATAGTCCAGCTAGCTACACATGGCTACCCTATTTACAAATGTGTATTTGTTATAGCAGGTTAGGGGAGCAGGATAAAGCGTATTATTACAATGAATTAGCAGCTTCTTATGTTCCGAATAATGCTGCAATTGAATATAACCGTAAATATTTTCGGGGAGTTTTTGATAAACCATATAAAGTGTAATAGGTTTCGTTTTTTAGAAATGATTTATCGTTATTCTAACTCTAATAGATTGGTTATATATTAGAGTATCAGTAACGTAACCAATATAAATAAAAGGTTTTATACTACTATTTGTGGGCTAATAATCAGTGGGGGATGAACAAAATCTGCACTTTATAGAATTCATATGAGATTTATATTTCTAATTCAATTTGCATAAGGAGTGTGTGAAATGAGTCGCGAAAAAAGTTCTTTATATGAAGAAAAATCCGAGCATTACTATAATGCAGCGAATCCGAATTTATTAAAGCATATAAAAAAGGAATGGAAAGAAGTTCTTGATATTGGTTGCTCGAGCGGTGCATTGGGAGCAGCTATTAAAGAAAACGGTACACGTGTATCAGGAATTGAGGCATTTCCAGAGGCGGCAGAAAAAGCGAAGGAAAGACTAGATCATGTTATTTTAGGGGATATAGAAAAAATAGATCTTCCTTATGAGGAGGGGCAATTTGATTGCGTCATATTTGGGGATGTATTAGAGCATTTATTTAATCCATGGGCTGTAATAGAAAAAGTAAAGCCATATATAAAGCAAAATGGTGTGATTTTAGCAAGTATACCAAACGTTGCTCATATTTCAGTATTAGCTCCCTTGCTTGCTGGAAATTGGACGTATACAGAATATGGTTTATTAGATAAAACACATATTCGTTTCTTTACATTCAATGAAATGCTAAGAATGTTTTTAAAAGCAGGATATTCAATTAGTAAAGTAGATCGTGTATATGTTGATCATAAAATGTATGAGCCACTTATTGAGGAGTTATATGGAATTTGTAAAAAATATCGTCTTGGAAGTGGCTTCATGGCTGAGACAGTTGTATTTCAGTATATTATTGAAGCTGAAAAATCACAATTATGAGTGCTGCGGACAAAACAATATTATTTGTTACATGTATAAATGATCGGAAATTGTATGCAAACTGCGTGCGACATATATTGCAATTGTTAGTACCGCCAGGATATATTGTCCAATTTATGCCGATTCGAAATGCGAAAAGTATGACGAGTGGATACAATCAAGCCATTTCGCATCCAGCAAAGTATAAAGTGTATATACATCAAGATGTTTTTATTATAAATAGAGCCTTTTTATACGGATTACTTCAATTATTTGAGGAACATGAACATCTTGGTATGATTGGGATGGTTGGAGCGCAATATGTTCCTCCAACTGGTGTATGGAACGAAGGGCGTGGAATTGTAGGAAAGGTCATTGGTTATATGAATGATTTGTTTTATATGGCAAGTTTAGAACAACCGTATCATGAATCAAAAACATTTATTCCTGTAGAATGTATTGATGGTTTATTAATGGCGACACAATATGATGTTCCGTGGCGAGAAGACTTATTTGACGGATTTGATTTTTATGATGTATCTCAATCGTTTGAATTTAAAAAAGCAGGATATACAGTTGGTGTACCTGTACAGCGCGATGCTTGGTGTATCCATTATCATTTTGATGTGAATATGACGAACTATGAAAAGTATCGAAAAATATTTGTGGAACACTATATGTCAGATATAAATAAGGAAGAATAAAAGGGGGGACAAAAATGAAAGATCATACAATATTAGTCGTTGTTTGTGTAAATAATGAGGAGCTTTTCAAACAATGTGAGAGCCAAATAAGAAACATTTTTGTTCCCCCTGGTTATGTCGTACAAATTTTTCCGATACGAGATGCGCAAAGTATGGCGAGTGCATACAACCGAGCCCTTTCATATCCAGCGAAATACAAAGTGTATATACATCAAGATACATATCTTATTAATCGAGACATGTTTTCTACACTTATATCTCTTTTTAAAGAAAATGAAAAGCTTGGTTTAATAGGAGTCGCTGGAGCTCAGTTTTTACCGAATAACGGGATATGGTGGGAAGGAAAAAATTTAGTAGGGAAAGTGATTGAGTATAGAAGACAGAATTATCAATTATTAAATTTAGATCAGGTTTTTTATGGTAATCAACCATTTTTGTCAGTTCAGGCAATTGATGGTTTATTCATGGCAACGCAGTATGATATTCCGTGGCGAGAAGATTTGTTTCAAGGGTTTCACTTTTATGATGTGTCACAGTCTTTAGAGTTTCAAAGGGCTGGTTATTTAATCGGTATCCCAAATCAAGCAAATTTATGGTGTATTCATTACAACGGGGATGAGTTTGATGCAGATACATATGAGAAGTACCGGAAAGTGTTTGTAGAACATTACAAAGATATATTATCTCCATCATAAAGGAGAGATGCAAAGTGAAAGGAATTATTTTAGCAGGTGGTACTGGATCGAGATTATATCCAATAACGAAAGTAACGAATAAACATTTACTTCCTGTTGGTCGGTATCCGATGATTTATCATGCGGTATATAAGCTAAAACAATGCGATATTACAGATATTATGATTATTACAGGTAAAGAGCATATGGGGGATGTTGTTAGCTTTTTAGGGAGTGGTCATGAATTTGGCGTGTCCTTTACGTATCGTGTGCAAGATAAAGCGGGCGGGATCGCACAGGCGTTAGGGCTTTGTGAAGATTTCGTCGGGAATGATCGTATGGTAGTTATATTAGGGGATAATATTTTTTCAGATGATATTCTTCCGTATGTTGAAGAGTTTGCAAATCAAAAAGAAGGTGCGAAAGTGCTATTGCAATCTGTAGAAGATCCCGAAAGATTTGGCGTAGCACATATTCAAAATCGAAAAATAGTTGAAATTGAAGAAAAGCCGAAAGAGCCGAAAAGTTCTTATGCGGTTACGGGAATTTATTTGTATGATTCGAAAGTCTTTTCTTATATTAAAGAATTAAAACCTTCTGCACGGGGAGAACTTGAAATTACAGATATAAATAATTGGTATTTAAAACGAGGGGTACTTACTTATAATGAAATGAGCGGCTGGTGGACTGATGCGGGAACTCATGCTTCGCTTCAAAAGGCGAATACGTTAGCACGGGGTATTAATTTTGGGAAACAGTTTAACGGAGAATAGGTGAGAATATGAAAGTTGTAGAAACAAATTTTACCGATGCAAAATTGTTAGAACCGAGGTTGTTTGGAGACGAGCGTGGCTTTTTTTCAGAGAGCTATAATAAGCAGGTGCTAGAAACATTAGGGATAACGTATTCATTTGTACAGGATAACGTATCTTATTCGGCTAAGGCAGGAACGATTCGAGGACTACACTTTCAAAAAAAACCGAAAGCACAAACGAAACTCATTCAAGTTATGCAAGGGGCAATTTATGATGTTATCGTTGATTTACGAAAAAAATCACCAACATTTAAACAATGGAAAGGATATATTTTAAGTGCAGATAACCATCGGCAGTTACTAGTGCCAAAAGGATTTGCGCATGGATTTTGCACGCTTGTCCCGCATACTATCGTTATGTATAAAGTAGATGAATATTATAGCGCAGAGCATGACTCTGGATTACTTTGGGAAGATAAAGATTTAGCAATTCCTTGGCCAGTAACAGATCCTATATTGTCCGATAAGGATCAGATATTGCCATTACTAGAGGAATATGAAGATAGTTTTTAAGTAGGAGAGTTGTTTATGAATATATTAGTAACAGGTGGGGCTGGATTTATTGGAAGTAATTTCGTTCATTACATGCTACAAAGTTATGAATCATATAAAATTATTAATTACGATGCATTAACATATAGCGGGAATTTAAATAACGTAAAATCTCTTCAGAATCACCCGAATTACTCTTTTGTAAAAGGAGAAATTCAAAATGGAGAGCTATTAGAATACGTTATAAAAGAGCGAGACGTACAAGTGATTGTAAATTTTGCAGCTGAATCACATGTGGACCGTAGTATTGAAAATCCGATTCCTTTTTATGATACAAATGTAATTGGGACGGTCACTTTATTAGAACTAGTTAAAAAATATTCGCATATAAAACTTGTGCAAGTATCAACGGATGAAGTGTATGGCTCTTTAGGGAAAACAGGGAAGTTTACAGAGACAACGCCGTTAGCTCCAAATAGTCCATATTCTTCAAGTAAGGCGAGCGCGGACATGATAGCTTTATCTTACTATAAAACATATCAATTACCGGTTATAGTAACGCGTTGTTCTAACAATTATGGGCCGTACCAGTATCCCGAAAAATTAATTCCGTTAATGGTTACGAATGCACTGGAAGGAAAAAAACTACCGTTATATGGTGATGGTTTAAATGTAAGAGATTGGTTACATGTAGCGGATCATTGCAGTGCAATTGACGTTGTTTTGCATAAGGGACGTGTAGGAGAAGTATATAATATAGGTGGAAATAATGAAAAAACAAATGTAGAAGTTGTGGAACAAATTATTACTCTTTTAGGAAAAACAAAAAAAGACATTGAATATGTTACAGATCGTTTAGGACACGATCGTCGTTATGCGATTGATGCAGAGAAAATGAAGAATGAATTTGATTGGGAACCGAAATATACGTTTGAACAAGGATTACAAGAGACGGTGAAATGGTATGAAAAGAATAAGGAATGGTGGAAACCACTAAAAGACCAGTAAGGGGCATGTTACATGAAAGAGAGGGTTATCATAACAGGAGCAAACGGTCAATTAGGAAAGCAACTATTTGAAGAGTTAAACTCTGAAGAATATGATATATATCCATTTGATAAAAAGTTATTAGATGTGACAAATATATCCCGAATACAACAAGAAGTACAAGAAATAAAACCACATATAATTATTCATTGTGCTGCCTATACGAAAGTAGATCATGCGGAGAAAGAGCAGGATCTTGCATATAGAATAAATGCAATCGGAGCTCGAAATGTAGCGGTTGCTTCACAATTAGTAGGGGCGAAGCTAGTTTATATTAGTACTGATTATGTATTTCAAGGCGCCAGACCAGATGGATACGGCGAATTTCATAGTCCAGCGCCGATAAATATATATGGAGCCTCTAAGTATGCGGGGGAGCAGTTCGTCAAAGAGTTACATAATAAATATTTTATCGTTCGCACATCGTGGCTATATGGTAAATATGGAAACAATTTCGTGAAAACGATGATGCGATTAGGAAAAGAAAGAGATGAAATATCTGTTGTAGCGGATCAAGTTGGCTCTCCTACGTATGTGGCGGATTTAAATATGGTTATTAATAAGCTCATTCATACTTCTTTATACGGTACATACCACGTATCAAACAGAGGTTCATGCTCTTGGTTTGAATTTGCACAAAAGATATTTTCGTACGCCAATATGAAAGTGAATGTATTACCTGTTTCAACGGAAGAATTCGGGGCTGCAGCTGCGAGGCCCAAATATTCTATCTTTCAACATAACATGCTACGATTAAATGGTTTTTCACAAATGCCGTCTTGGGAAGAAGGATTAGAGCGGTTTTTTATAGAAACCAAAAGTCATTAACAAATTTCTGTTAATGACTTTTTTGTTTGCCTTTAAGCGGTTTTATGGTACTATAATTATAGTATCAGGTACTAATAACAAGTATAAGTATTTCTGGGAGGATATATCATGGAACTATTACAAGGGAAAACATTTGTCGTTATGGGCGTTGCGAACCAAAGAAGTATTGCATGGGGAATTGCTCGCTCTTTGCATAATGCAGGTGCAAAATTAATATTCACATATGCAGGAGAACGTTTAGAAAGAAATGTTCGTGAATTAGCGGACACATTAGAAGGACAAGAATCACTTGTATTACCTTGTGATGTAACGAATGATGAGGAACTTACAGCTTGCTTTGAAACAATTAAACAAGAAGTAGGTACTATTCACGGTGTAGCACATTGTATTGCTTTTGCAAATCGCGATGACTTAAAAGGTGAATTTGTAGATACTTCTCGCGATGGATTTTTACTTGCACAAAATATTAGTGCATTCTCTTTAACAGCTGTAGCAAGAGAAGCGAAGAAAGTAATGACAGAAGGCGGAAATATTTTAACGTTAACATACCTTGGCGGCGAGCGCGTTGTGAAAAATTATAACGTTATGGGTGTTGCGAAAGCTTCATTAGAAGCGAGCGTGAAATATTTAGCGAACGATTTAGGTCAACATGGTATTCGCGTCAACGCTATTTCTGCAGGACCAATTCGTACGTTATCTGCAAAAGGTGTAGGCGATTTCAACTCAATCTTAAGAGAAATTGAGGAGCGCGCACCACTTCGTCGTACAACAACTCCAGAAGAAGTTGGCGATACAGCAGTATTCCTATTCAGTGATTTAGCACGTGGTGTAACAGGAGAAAACATTCACGTTGATTCAGGGTATCATATCCTAGGATAAATATAATATTAATTTTTAAAGGACAATCTCTAAATGCTGAGATTGTCCTTTTTATTTGTTCTGAGAAAGAACGATTTTTAACGAAAGTTCTTACCACGTGATGAATATAACTATAATAGTACACGATTTATTCAGCTACGTATGGAAGTGGGAGGGACGAGTGTGAAGAATAAAAATAAAAGTTCAACAGTTGGAAAACCGTTGTTATATATCACGCAAGTAAGTTTAGAACTTGCTGCACCGAAAATAAAAAGGATTATCCTGACAAATTTTGAAAATGAAGATCAAAAAGAGAAAAGTAATAGACAAGAAAATATTGTAAGCAGTGCTGTGGAAGAGGTAATAGAACAAGAAGAGCAGCAAGTGGAAGAAAAAATAGAAGAAGAGGAAAAAGAAGAACATGCAGAGCAAGAAAAGCAAGAAGAGCAAGAAGAGCAAGAGCCAGTAAGAACTGTCCCGTATAATAAATCATTTAAGGATATGAATAATGATGAAAAAATTCATTTTTTACTAAATCGCCCTCATTACATTCCGAAAGTAAGGTGCAGAATAAAAACAGCTACAGTTTCTTATATTGGATCGATCATATCGTATCGTAATGGCATTGTATCTATTATGCCGCAAAATAGTATGAGAGATATTAGGTTGTCTATAGATGATATCCAATCGATTGGTATGGCCGGCTTTTAAATATGTAAAGGTGGTAGAAATCTTCTACCACCCTAATAGTTTTTTAGTTTACTTAACTATAGAAACGTCGCGTAAGCATTGAATCGCACAGAAACAGCTTAAATCAACAGTAATGCAAGTAGTTGTCGATATTAATCTTGCATTTGGTACAGCTAAAAACGTACAAATTGGATCGTCACCAGGTGGTACCGGAGTACCGTCACCTAATACTACAGTTAATACACGTAGCACAGCACAGCTATCATCATCTACGCTTTCCACACGGAAAATTGGAGATCGGCAGCTAGTAAGGCTTGCTGATGGTGCAAATGCTTCAAAAGGTTCTCCAGTTTTTGTGTATAAAATAAAAGGGCGTGTATTTGCTACTGATGCAGTATTATGTGCACCTAAGAATGGGATTTCACAACCAGATCCACATGTTGTTGTAGAACAATCTTGTAATTCATTGATGAATTTTACAACGTCAACTACACAATGAGAAGAGCCATGGTGTTTATTTTCGTTACAACTCATTAATGTCACTCCTTATCTTCTTGTTTGTATTTACATTAATAAGATATTGGAGTCGAGGAGATTTGGTCACAATCTCAAGACCTTTTTTTTTAAATAGGCGAAAGAGGATAAGGGAAGGTGGAATTATGCTGTTTACAAGCTGGCTTTTATTTTTTATTTTCGCGTTAGCTGCTTTTAGGCTCACTCGTTTAATTGTTTATGATAAAATTACAGCCTTTTTGCGAAGAACATTTATTGATGAATTAGAGATTACGGAGCCGGATGGAAGTGTATCAACATTTACAAAAGTAAAAGGTAAAGGATTAAGAAAATGGATAGGTGAATTATTAAGCTGTTATTGGTGTACAGGTGTATGGGTTAGTGCTTTTTTATTAGTTTTATATAATTGGATCCCTATCGTTGCGGAGCCGTTACTTGCATTATTAGCTATTGCAGGTGCAGCAGCAATCATTGAAACGATTACAGGATATTTTATGGGAGAATAATATATTTTCATAATACGAGAAAAAGCGGAGTTTAAAAGAATGAGGGAACGGAAATAAAAAGTTGTTCATATAGTAAATAGACAGAATTGACAGTAGAGGAGATGTTTGCTGTGAGCAATAATCCAAGGCAGTATTCATATGACCTGCAGCAGTGGTATCATATACAGCAACAACACCAAGCACAACAACAGGCATATCAAGAACAATTACAACAACAAGGATTTGTGAAGAAAAAGGGATGCAATTGTGGGAAAAAGAAGAACACAATAAAACAATATGAAGAATGAAACACTCATGCTACTGTGAGTGTTTTTTATTATATATAAAAAGCGGTATTTCTGTATTAGAAATACCGCTTTTTACTAGCTAATTTGTGCAACTGTTAATGCTGCAGCACGAATGTCTACAGTTCCAATTAACTGAACTGGCACAATTTGAATTAAGTCACCAGGATTTAAGTTAATAAGAATAACCCCACTGGATACGTCTACTTCACCAGTACCAATAACGTTAGAACGAACTGCTGTACCTGATCCAGGAATAATGTTAGCTGGTGTATTTAATGATAAGAAGAAACGACCAGCTTCTGGTGCAGTAGGTACGTTATCAAGACTAATTGTTAATGTATAACTGATTTGATAAATACCAGCTCGTAGAATTCGAATGCCATCTCCGACACTTACTGTATCGTTGATTACAGGAACAGTAATATTTGGGTTTGGACTTACGCTAGGTAATAATAGTGGTGTAAATAGTGAAGCAAACTGAGGTGCAGACGCGTTGAAAGCAAAACCAAAGGCAGGTAGTGTACTAGCTGGCTTCGCCTCGCAATCGATTTTAGTAAATTCGCAATCAGAAGAGAACATGTTTTTCACTCCTTTATCTGTTTCTACTTTCAGTTAATGAAAAGGACAGGTTCTATGTTCTAGACAAGTTCCCAATTTTAAGAAATTTACATAAGAATACTCTTTAAGCATGGATTGGGTGGCAGAATTATCTGCCACCCAATCCATGCTTAACTCATTATTTAGTTTTAAATAGAAACATCGCGTAAGCATTGAATAGCGCAGAAGCAACTTAAATCAACAGTAATGCAAGTGGAGGTTGATATTAGTCTTGCATTTGGTACAGCTAAAAACGTACAGATTGGGTCGTCACCAGGTGGTACAGCGGTACCATCACCTAAAACTACAGTTAATACACGCAATACAGCACAGTCATCATCATCTATACTTTCTACGCGGAAAATAGGAGATCGGCAACTAGTAAGGCTTGAAGATGGTGCAAATGCTTCAAAAGGTTCTCCAGTTTTTGTGTATAAAATAAAAGGACGTGTATTAGCTACTGATGCATTGTTATGTGCACCTAAAAATGGAACTTCGCAACCAGATCCACATGTTGTCGTTGCACATTCTTGTAGTTCATGTATAAAACGAACAACATTCGATACACAGTTGAAATCACACTCATGTTGATGATCTTCATTACAATTGCAGCTCATTATGTTCACTCCTTCTCGTGAGTTCTGACATACACTATTACAATATGAGTGGGATATGGTTGATATTACGTTAATTCTTATGATAAAAACAAGGAATTTATATAGGAGGGATGTACATAACGCATTATAAAAAAAGACATCCTTATTTAATGGATGTCTTTTCAGGTAAATCTTTTCGCACAGTATATAAAAAACGAGATATATCTAATTTCTTTCCTCTGAAAAATTGCGGAGAAGAAATGTAAAGTTCTTCTTTCGCACGTGTAATGGCGACATAAAGTAATCGGCGTTCTTCTTCTAATGCTTCAGAAGTTTCCGTAACACGATCATTTGCATCTTTTAAAGAAGAAGTATGCGGCAGGATCCCATCACTCGCTCCAAGTAAAAAGACACATGGAAATTCAAGGCCTTTTGCGTTATGAATTGACATAAGTGAAACTGCATCTTTTTGCGGCATTGTTTTTAATGCTTCCATTTCTTTTTGACCTTGAATCGCTTCGTCAATAAATTGTAAATAAGCTGGAATATCGGTGAAACGAGTTGCAGACTCCATTAATTCTTCCAACATTTCTTCTTGTATGTCTTTATGCATCGTAAAGGAAGAACGATCGTTACTTTGTAAGTACTCTAAATATTTTCCTTTACCATGAATGATTTCTTTTAATGCTTTTTTCGGTTCTAATTCTTTAATAAATTTAATAAAATCAATACGCTCATTTACCTTTTTCACTTGAAAAGGTTTTAAGCCCGGATTTAATAATAAGAAATGAAGAAGAGAAGGAAAACGGCCTTCACCATATTTCCATTGTTCACGCTCAATAAATGAAATACAATCATCACGTCCGATATACATCGTCGGCAATATGTTTGAAAGTGATTCTAGTCGAAACGGCTCAATCACGAGTCTTAAATGATCTAATACAGGCTTAATTAAAGAATGTTCATAAAATGATTGGCTCGCCCCGTGTTTAATAAACGGGATTTTATGAATGGTAAGCTGATCAAGTAACGAACGGCTTACAGAATGTGTGCGATACAGTAAACAAAAATCTTTATAGTTTCGTTCACCGCTATCCACTTTTTCTTGAATGAGCTGTAAAATTTGATTTGCTTCATCAAGAGTCGTAGCAGGTCTTGCATAAAAAGGTTGTACACCTTCCTCACGAACGGAGTATAGCTCTTTATCAAAACGTTCTTGATTTAATTTTATAACTTCATTTCCAAGCCCGACGATAAAGGGATTGGATCGATAATTCGTATTTAGTGCAATGATTGTTGTGTTATCAAATTCTTTTGGAAAAGATAAAATAATTTGGTGACTTGCCCCTCGCCAGCCATAGATAGCTTGATCATCATCACCTGCGATGAACAAATTATTTCTTGGTGTGGCTAACAATTTTACAATTTCATATTGTGCATACGATGTATCTTGAAACTCATCTACTTCAATGTAGTGAAAACGTTGTTGTAATTGAGTTAGTAAAGGAGCATTATTTTCTAACATATAATATGTTTCCAATAAGATGTCATCGAAATCAATATAATTGTATCGTTGTTTTACTTCTTCAAAACGTTCATATACTTCTTTAAATTCTTGTTCCACTGGTGTTTTCGCTTTTACATCTTTCGGACGATTTAATTTGTTTTTCTCAAGTGAAATCATCGCGAGCATCGTTTCCGCATCGTAATCGTCTTTTAAACGCAATTCTTTTAAGATTTTCTTTATCATAATTTGTTTATGTTTTTCATTTGCTAAAATTTGCTGATTATACCCTTGACTACGAAGCAATTTTAAGAAAACAGAGTGGAATGTACCAGCAACAACGTAGCTACTTGCTGCATGATTCATACCTGGTAACTTCGCAACACGACTTCGGATTTCTTCAGCTGCTTTTTGTGTAAATGTAAGTAATAAAATATTTCGTGGATGAACTTGTTTTACATTTACTAAATAACCAACGCGAGTTGTTAAAACAGATGTTTTCCCGCTTCCAGCACCAGCTAGTGTGAGAACAGGACCTTCTGTTGTGCGCACGGCTTCTAATTGTTTTTCGTTTAAAAAAACATTTTGTTGTTCGAGAGCGCGGAAATAAGCCGCATCTACATCTTCTTCCATAATTAAATGGGTAGATGTTTTCGGAATATGATATGTCGCACGCGGAATATCAGCGTGTGTTAACGATTTTTGTGAAAATTTTTCTTGTGTCATATGTTCACCTTCAAAACTATAGCATCAACATTTAACTTTAGCGGAAGAAAAAGAAAATAGCAATGTAAAAAAACAGGAGGGGTCACCTCCTGCTTTCAAATTACAATTCTTTTATCATTACGACGTGCGGAATATTTGCTTCCATAAATACATCAGAACTCGTTACATAGCCAAGTTTTTTATAGAAATCTTCAGCATGTGTTTGAGCATGAAGTTTCAATTTTGGTAGCGAATTTTCTTTTGCATACGCTTCAAGCGCATCCATAATAATTTTTCCGATACCTTTTTTACGATGGGAACCTAGCACGCAAATGCGTTCCATTTTCCCTATACCATCAAGGGTGCGAAAACGTCCAGCACCAACTGGAACATCATTGTCATATATAACAACGTGTGTTGAAGTTTCTTCAAACTCATCGTACTCTTCTTCAGCAGAGACACGTTGTTCATTTACAAACACTTGTTTACGTACAGAGAATGCATCTCTTAGTTGTTCGTCCGTTTGTACAATCTGTGCGTGCAAATTAGTTGTTCCCCTTTCCAAGGTGGAATGTTTCGTGTACAGTCCATGTTCCATTTTCTAATTGATATAGAAGATGGAAACGATCAATTGGTTGCTCATAATAGAAATCTTTCATACGTAATCGACCCAATACATCAGCATGCTCTGCATCTGATAAGCCTTGTCCGATTGTTAAGTGAGGTACGAAAGCATATTCGCGTTCTTGCGTGAATAACCCGCCATGCATTTCTTCATTTAAGAAAGTAAGTTCAGGTGTTTTTTCTACTTTAAAATAAAGGACGTTATTAACAGGTGCGAATGAACCAACTTTCCCAACATGAAGGGTGAAAGGGTTCGTTTTACCTGCGATTGTATGTAGCTCGTTTACAATCGATTCTAATTGTTCATCTTGCGTCTCAAAGGGTGTTTTCAATGTAATATGTGGCGGAACTAATGCGTAGTGCGGGTCATAACGCTTACGCAATCCGTTCGCTTTATCTTGAATCATTTTAGATGGAAAAATTACAATGCCTAATTTCATGTTCCAATTCCTCCCTTTGTAAGTCTAGTTAGATTTTGAGATAAATAAATCTCTTTATCTATTATATCAAATTATTCTGAATACTGCTCTCTATTATTTCATTGATAGAATATGAGAGAAGGCTTTCGGTAAATCAGTTTGCCAATATTTCCAAGTATGATTACCTTCAAACTCCTCGTAATGCGTAATGAAATTTCTATCTGTAAGAAGTGTATTTAACTCACGGTTTGGTTCTACGAAATCAGATACTTGTCCATCAGTACGCTTTACAGCCGTTTCTTCTGTACCAATGACGTGATACAGTTCTAATGCTTGTGGATCTTTGAAGTCTTTTGCTAAGTTCATCACTGTCTCATCCACAAATGGTGATTGCATAACGACTTTACCGAATGTATGCGGATACATAAGTGCAGTCATAAAGGAAACTGTTCCGCCAAGAGAATCACCAATTAAAACACGACCTTTTCCCATTTGGTACGTTGGATAATTTTCATCAATATATGGTGCAAGTTCATGAGCAAGGAAACGAATATATGCAGCATTTTTCACTTCACTTGGGAAATATTTTTCTTTACGATCCTGTACATTTTTATATGGAATACCGACAATAATTGTACGGTCAATTTCTTCAGTTTCACGAAGGCGCTCAATTACACGGTGCGCTTTACCAAGCTGAAAATAATCTCTACCATCTTGTGCAATTACAACTGTATGTTTGTGCAGTGGTGTGTAATTTACTGGCAAATAAACGAGAAGCGTAACGTCTTCTTGAAGTGATGCGCTATAAAATGAAATTTCTTCAATTCTCCCTATTGTTTGACTCATGTAGATCCCCCTAAATAAAAATTTACTGTAACGATTGTAAGAGCGACGCTTGTAGTGAAAAAGGAAATAAATATTCACTAATTGGTGCCTTAATTTCTATTTTACCATAATGGTACGAAGAATCTAAAAAATTAGTATTTAAGTTACGAAAGAAAACGGATATAATGAAGTGGGATTTTTGACAGGTGAGAGGAGAGACAGGATTTGAAACAAGAAAAATCAATCGCACTACCATTGGCTATTTCTATAATTGCTATTTCCTTTGCAGCAGTTTTTGTAAAGATGTCCTCAGCACCATCTTCAATATTAAGTATGTACCGCTTATGGATTATCGTACTTATTATGCTGCCTATCGTATGGAAAAAAAGAGAGGAATTTAATAGGATTCAAATGAAAGATTGGGGCTTTTTAATTGGATCTGGTTTCTTTTTAGCACTTCATTTTCTTTTATGGTTTGAATCTTTAAAGCATACAACAGTTGCTAGTTCAACAATTATTTTGGCACTTCAACCGATCGTATCTTTAGTTGGAGGTTTTTTTCTGTTCAAAGAAAGAACAACATATTCAGCCATTGCAACGATGGGAATCGCTATTTTAGGCGTAATGTGCATTGGTTGGGGAGATTTAGGTTTAAGTAAGCAAGCAATTTATGGAGACATATTATCCTTTCTAAGTGTAATAGCAGTTGTCGGTTATTTATTTATCGGGCAAACGACAGTAAAGAAAGTATCACACTGGATTTATAGCTTTACAGTCTTTGCATTCGCAGGTCTTTTTATGGGGATTTATAATGTCATATTGCAAGTACCCTTTACAGGTTATACGAAGTGGGATTGGACCGTTTTTCTTTTACTTGCGGTTGTGCCGACAGTGTCACATGTAATTAATAACTGGCTATTAAATTATGTAAATGCAACGACAATTTCAATGAGTATTTTAGGAGAACCTGTTGGAGCATCTATACTTGCGTTCTTCTTACTTGGAGAAAAATTAAATGCAATGCAAATTATCGGTAGCATGCTCGTATTGTTTGGTGTATCTGTTTTCTTATTACAGCAACAAAAGCGAACAGCAAAAAATGTCGTAAACGATCCGGTGTACACACAGGAATTATAGTGTTAGGGGAGAAAAGAGAAGTTGTGATACTTCTCTTTTTGTTTTATAGAAATATGGGTGTAGAAGGGGGAGGGAAATGGCAGAGATATTAAAGAAGTATATGAAGAGTCTTACAACATTAAGTGAAGAAGAGCAGCAAATAATCCTCAGTGAATTACAAATTGAAGAATATAAAAAAGGAACAGTACTCCTAAGACAAGGAAATGTTCCGTTAAAATGTTATTTTGTATTAAAAGGATGTGTTAGGCAACATAGTATAGATGAAGCAGGGAAAGAAGTTACATCAAATTTTTATACAGAAGAACAGGCAATTTCGAATTTCAATCATCATAAACAAGATAAATCTTCATCATATACGTTAACGTGTTTAGAAGATTGTACTGTAGTTGTTGGTGATCTACATAGTGAAAAGGACATGTATAATAAGTATTCACAATTAGAAGAAATGACGCGTAAAATGATCGAGTACAATTTCGGTGAAGTACAAGATGAACTTGCTGTATTTATCTCATCGACACCAGAAGAGCGATATAAAACATTGTTACGGAAACGCCCGTATTTAATTAATCGCGTTCCACAATATCAGCTAGCAAGCTATCTTGGCATGACACCAGAATCATTAAGTAGAATTAAGAAACGGCTTAATTAGAGTGTTTACCACCTTTCAATAGTAGCCATATCGCAAGTCCTAATTCACCTGCAATCATAGGTAATTGGAATAGTGATTGTATGATTGAAATCATTGTATCGTATTTTGTAAACATTGTATTCATAACGTGAATTAGCATATAACCGGTAGCAGCAATGAACAGCAGTATGCTAATAAACTTTGGTATCTGTTTAGAGAGAAAAGCTACATAGCCTAAAACGAAAAGATGCAATCCAAAAATGATCAATCCTACAGACCAAATGTATTCGAATGCACTGAGAAACAACATTGTATATGTTTCTGGATTCGCAATTGTATTTTTTGAAAGCAATAATGCCAATATTAGATTGAATATAGCAATCCCAAGTATAGCTGTATACATAAGACGAAGCAAAGCGGCTAGTAATGAGAGGCTAGTATGGATTGGTTTTAGAAAGAAATAAAGAGCCCACGCGGCGACAATATCAGTAATAAAAATGGTAATCCACCCGAAGATTTCTGCTTTGAAAAGTGAATTTGAAGTTTGGATATTATGGAATGTTGTACTCGCATCTCCTTGTACAACGAGATTTCCATGAACAAAACCGTAAGAAAAAAATGCAATGAATGCCATAACAAGAAGAGAGGTGCTAGCAAATAAGGCGTACTTTCGTTCAGTCATAATACGTCCTCCTTTTCTAATATTGTTTTCATTGTAATAGGGAAGAGGAGGAGATTCATTGACTTAAATCAAGAGGGGGAAAGTTTAGTGGAATTTCCATCAAAAAAAGATGTATGGTTATATCCGATTTTTTTGTTGTCATAGGAGCGTGTTTTGCTCCTATATTTGCAGAGAGAGAATATTTTCTTTTATTTTTTACGATTCCGTTAGCCATAGTATTTATTTTTGGGTGGTTTTCAACCAAATATATTGTGGAAGAGGAAATGATTATTATTAGGTCAGGTTTTATTAAAAAACGTATTTTTATACGAGATATAAAACAAATTTCAAATACGAAAAATCCAATAGCAGCCCATGCATTATCATTTGACCGACTTGAAATTGTTTACGATACACATAAAACAGAAATTATTTCTCCAAGAAATAAAGAACAATTCATTAATCTTGTAAAAAGTAAAAAATCAAATATTGAAATCAAGTAAAAGAGTGGCTACAAAGCCACTCTTTTACTTTGGATTTGTCATATAAGGTTGTACATGAATGACACATAGGTCACGGAATTTGCCTTCAGCAGTTGTGACAATTACGATTGCTCTACCTGCATTTTTTCCAGTAATTGTCACGGTGTCGCCTTTTGGATATATGGTGATGATATCAGAATTCATATTTGACCAAATAAGCTCTTTATGCGTTGCTTGCATTGGCAAAATGGAAGCTGATAACACAATGTTTTGTCCCGTTTTTATTTTTAATTTATGTTTTTCCATATGAACACCGATGACTGAAATAACAGAAGGAGCAATTGAAATTTTAGGCGGGTTAGGTTGCATGTTTAAACAAGACGCAGAAGTATTTGTGATAGGTGAAAATTTTCGTGTTTGTTGTTGCTGGAAAGCTGCTAACATGTTGGAGTCCCCTTTCTGTATAAGTGCTGATACTCATACTATAAAGGAGTAGTGTTATGTTAAATTTAACGAAACATAAAGAATTTGTTAAATTTGATAAGAAGATTGTCGAACTGTAAAAAATCTCTGCTGTTACGATAACAGCAGAGATTTTTTTATAAATTATGACGATGTTGTTTTTCGAAATCCTCAAATTGCTCTTCAACTTCTTTTGAAGGTTGTGTTAGTAAACTAACAATTACGATTACTAGTAAACTAATAGTGAAACCAGGAATCATTTCATATAAGAATTCTTTTAAGAATTTGAATTGAGTCCAAATAATTACTGTAGCGGCACCAGAAATCATACCAGCAAGTGCGCCCCACTTCGTCATACGTTTCCAATATAAGCTTAATAAAATAGCAGGTCCGAATGAAGAACCAAATCCAGCCCAAGCGTATCCAACAAGAGCTAAAATCGTATCATTTTGTTTAAACGCTAAAGCGCACCCAACTAATGCAATAACAAGTACAGCCATACGACCGACGAATACAAGTTCTTTATCAGAAGCAGAACGTTTAAAGAATGTACGATATAAATCTTCTGTTATAGCACTAGAAGTAACAAGTAATTGAGATGAAATTGTACTCATAATAGCTGCTAAAATAGCTGCTAATAAAAATCCAGTAATAAGTGGATGGAATAAAATCTTTCCAAGCTCAAGGAAAATTGTTTCTGGGTTAGATAATGTTAACTCTTGTTGTGAGTAGTAAGCAATACCGATAAGGCCAGTAAACATAGCTCCGACAACAGAGAAAATCATCCAGCTCATACCAATTCTTCGTGCGCTTTTAATCTCTTTTACAGAAGAAATTGCCATAAAGCGTACGATAATATGAGGTTGTCCAACATAACCAAGGCCCCATGCAAATAAAGAAATCATTCCTAAAGTAGAGGCTCCTTTAAAAATATCTAAACGTGTTGGATCTACAGATTGAATTGTATCAAATGCAGGTCCAAGTCCGTTCGAATTCATAATTGTTACGATAGGAACAAGAATAAGAGCAACTACCATAATGATTCCTTGCACGAAGTCTGTCCAACTTACTGCTAAGAAACCACCAAATAATGTGTAAGCGACAACAACGCCTGCAACAATGAATAATCCAACGTGGTAGTTCATACCAAATGAATTTTCAAATAATACAGCGCCTGAAACTAATCCTGAAGCTACATAAAAAGTAAAGAAAATCATAATAACAAGTCCGGATACTAAGCGTAGCATGTGAGATTTGTCTTGGAAGCGGTGTTCCAAAAATTCTGGGATAGTAATAGAGTTGTTTGCAATTTCAGAGTAGGTACGTAAGCGAGGAGCGACATAAAGCCAGTTTGCGTATGCGCCTAGTGTTAGGCCGATCGCAATCCAACTACTACTTAATCCAACGCTAAACATTGCACCGGGTAATCCCATTAAAAGCCAACCACTCATATCGGATGCTCCAGCACTTAATGCTGTTACTGCGGGGCCTAGTGTACGCCCGCCAAGCATATAATCTGTTAAGTTGGACGTTCGTTTATAGGCGAAATAGCCAATTACTAACATCCCGAGCATGTAAATAGAGATAGAAGTTAAAGTTAACATCTGCGTACTCATGAAGTTCCCCTTCCTTTTGTCATGTCTTTTGATGCGTTATGCATATTTATAATCTATCATGATTATTCTGAAAAATCCATACGGAAATACGAATTTTCAGAAATGTAAGCGTTTTTTGACATCAATTTACTTTTTTAATATATAATATTCATACAAAAAACCTTATTTTTAATAGAGTATTTATTATATTTACATAAAAAGAGGTTGTTTTGTCAATATAATATTGAAAGGAGAGAAAAATAAAATTCTTTTAAAAGTATTGACTTATGAAAAAAGTTAGGTCTATAATGAGTGCAACTTAAAAAAATGCAAGCGTTGATGAAGAAGAGTACACATGATGAACATGTCAGAGAGCTGATGGTTGGTGCGAATCAGTATGGGATTGATGTGGAATGGGCTTCGGAGCTTCCAAACCGAAACGAAAGAAGTAGGCTTTGGCGACATGATCTCATCGATACAAGAGACACGTATTGTTTTTGATACGGTAAAGTGCGTTACATTTGTAACGAATTAAGGTGGCACCACGGGAGTACCCGTCCTTTCTATAGGATGAGTACTCCCTTTTTGTGTACAAAAAATTAAATAAATGAAATCGTTGAAGTAAGAAGAGTACGTATATTGGAGACGTTACAGAGAGCCGGGGATAGGTGGGAGCCCGGTGCGGTGCCATATACGGAATGGGCTTACGAGAGGTATGCTGAACAATTATTTTCAGTAGGCAACCCGGGTTCCGCCGTTACAAGGATAAGGTATATATTTTGTACCTGAACAAAGCGGGATGATTTTGCATCCAACATGAGGTGGTACCACGGTAAATTTATCGTCCTCTACATATTTTCGATATGTAGAGGACTTTTTTATTTTTCAGGGTGAGGTGAAGGACATGATGACGAAAGAAGAATTTATGAAACGAAAAAGAGAAGAAAAAACATTTTTAGTAATTACCGAAGAAGAAGGAGATAGCATTACGCCAATTTCTTTATATAGACGTATGAAGGGAAAGAAAAAGTTTTTATTAGAAAGCTCCCAGCTTCATCAAGATAAAGGACGCTATTCTTACTTAGGTTGTAATCCATATGGCGAAGTGAAAAGTGTTGGTACGGAAGTAGAACGAACGATTTACGGCAGGGCAGAAAAGCTGCAAGGTAACGTACTACAAGTGTTAGAAGAAATAATCGCACCATCACAAGTAGACAGCCCATTTCCATTTTGCGGAGGAGCAGTTGGTTATATTGGATATGATGTCATTCGGCAGTATGAAAACATTGGAGCGGATTTACGCGACCCATTAAATATTCCGGAAGTACACCTCTTACTATATCGTGAGTTTATCGTTTACGATCATTTACGCCAAAGGTTGTCGTTTGTACATGTATGCAGGGAAGATGATTCAGCAGATTATGAGGAAGTATACGAAAGGCTACGAGTATACAAAGAGGAAGTGCTACAAGGAGAAGAAGCTGAAGTAAATGAAATACAATCCACATTATCATTCACTTCTTCTATAACGGAAAAAGATTTTTGTGAGATGGTAGAAATGGCGAAAGAACATATAAGAGCCGGAGACATATTCCAAGTCGTACTGTCACAGCGTTTACAAAGTGAATGTATTGGTGATCCTTTCGCCTTATACCGAAAACTTCGAATTGCAAATCCGTCACCATATATGTTCTATATCGATTTTCAAGATTATGTTGTACTCGGTTCTTCACCGGAAAGTTTGCTATCAGTAAGGGAGGATAAAGTAATGACGAATCCAATTGCTGGTACAAGACTGAGAGGGAAAACGAAGAGGGAAGATGAGGAAATCGCAAAAGAACTGTTAGACAATGAGAAAGAGCGAGCAGAGCATATGATGCTTGTAGATCTTGGGCGAAACGATATTGGTAGAGTGAGCGAAATCGGCTCGGTTACGATAGATAAATATATGAAAGTAGAAAAATACTCTCACGTTATGCACATTGTATCTGAAGTTTACGGAACATTGCGAAAACAAATGAGTGGATTTGATGCATTAGCGTATTGTCTACCAGCAGGAACAGTGTCGGGAGCTCCGAAAATTAGAGCGATGGAAATTATAAATGAGCTAGAGAATGAAAAAAGAAATGTATACGCGGGTGCAGTTGGATACGTTAGTTTTTCAGGAAATCTTGATATGGCGCTCGCTAT
This sequence comes from Bacillus sp. 22475, assembly GCF_052044835.1. Classification (NCBI taxonomy): domain Bacteria; kingdom Bacillati; phylum Bacillota; class Bacilli; order Caryophanales; family Bacillaceae; genus Bacillus; species Bacillus sp. 22475. The sequence goes on from NZ_JBQENW010000001.1 coordinate 46,292, forward strand.
TCGAACGATGGTCGTAAAGGATGAAAAAGCATACGTTCAGGCAGGAGCGGGAATTGTTTATGATTCAGACCCAGTAGCTGAATATGAAGAAACGTTAAATAAAGCGAGAGCACTATTGGAGGTAATGAAATGATTGTACTAATTGATAATTATGATTCATTTACTTATAACTTGTATCAACTGTTAGGTGAATACGAAGAAGATATTGTAATCGTAAGAAATGATCAAATAACGATAGAACAGCTAGAAGAGATGAATCCAACAGGAATTGTGCTTTCACCAGGACCAGGAAAACCAGAGGATGCTGGTATTTGTATCGAAGTGATTCGTCATTTTTATAAGAACGTTCCCATATTAGGTATTTGCCTTGGTCATCAGGCGATTATATCAGCATTTGGAGGAGGAATTGTTCGAGCGGAGCGTATTAAACATGGGAAAACATCACGCGTGAAACATAATGGAACGTCAATTTTTTCATACGTTACACAGCCGTTAACAGCGATGCGCTACCATTCACTTGTTGCAGCGCAAACGAGTTTGCCACAGTGTTTTGACATACTAGCGACAGCGATGGACGATGGAGAAATTATGGCAGTTCGTCACAATTATTATCCGCTATTCGGATTACAGTTTCATCCGGAATCAATCGCAACAGAAGAAGGCGGAAAGTTAATACGTGCCTTTTTAACAGAAGTGAAAGAGGAGGAAAGAGTATGAATAACTATCTTCGTAAATTAGTGGAGGGACAACATTTAACAGAAGAGGAAATGTATAGAGCAGGGCTTCTTTTATTAAATGAAAACATATTGGAAAGTGAAATTGCAGCGTTCTTAGTCTTACTGAAAGCGAAAGGCGAAACAGCAGAAGAAATATACGGTCTCGTTCGAGCTCTTCGTGAAAAGGCATTACCGTTTTTGAACCATATACAAGGAGCGATGGACAATTGCGGGACAGGTGGTGACGGTGCCCAAACGTTTAATATTAGTACAACATCGGCATTCGTACTGGCAGGAGCAGGTGTAAAGGTTGCAAAACATGGTAATCGTGCTGTTTCTAGTAAAACAGGAAGTGCGGACTTATTAGAAGAATTAGGTGTAAATATTAGCAGTACGCCAAGCGAAATTGATTATTTACTAGAGCATGTGGGCATTGCATTTTTATTTGCACCAGCGATGCATCCAGCACTAAGGCGCATTATGAAAATAAGAAAAGAGTTAAACGTGCCGACGATCTTTAATTTAATTGGCCCTTTAACAAATCCAGTGAATTTAGAAACACAATTTGTCGGTATTTATAAACGAGATATGTTATTACCAGTTGCGCAAGTATTACAAAAGTTAGGCCGGAAACAAGCACTTGTCGTAAATGGAAGTGGTTTTTTAGATGAAGCATCATTACAAGGGGAAAATCACGTAGTCCTTTTAAAAGATAATGAAATAGTGGAAATGAGTATTGATCCAGAAAAGTATGGTTTTTCAAGAGTGAAAAATGAAGAAATTAGAGGGGGGAATTCAAAAGAAAATGCAAAGATTACAGTCGGCGTATTGAGCGGAGAAAAGAGTGTTTATCGCGATACAGTTTTATTAAATGCAGGTCTAGCTCTTTTCGCAAATGGAAAAACGGAAACGATTGAAGAAGGAATTAAACTCGCGGCACATAGCATTGACTCTGGAAAAGCATTAGCCAAATTAAACTTATTAATTGTAGCAAGCAACGAAAAATTAGAAAGGGTGAACTAAAGTGGGGACGATTTTAGATAAAATTGTAGAACAGAAGAAAAAGGAAGTTGCGGAGTTATATGAAATATATACACCAGTAAAAACAAAAAGAAAGACACATTCACTTGTAGAAGCGTTACAGCAGTTTACTGTCATTGCAGAAGTAAAGCGAGCATCACCATCAAAAGGAGATATCAATTTACACGTTGACGTACGAAAACAAGTGGGAACATATGAGAAATGTGGTGCAGGAGCAGTATCTGTTTTAACAGATGGTCAATTTTTTAAAGGATCGTTTCACGATTTACAAACAGCAAGAGAAGAAAGTAACATTCCGCTTTTATGTAAAGATTTCATAATCGATAAGATTCAAATCGATAGAGCGTATGAAGCGGGAGCAGATATTATTTTACTAATTGTAGCAGCGTTAACGAATGAGAAGTTAAAAGAGTTGTATAGCTACGTGTTAGAAAAAGGATTAGAAGCGATTGTTGAAGTTCATGATGAACAGGAATTAGAAACTGCGATTGTATTAAATCCGCACGTTATTGGCATTAATAATCGTAATTTAAAAACGTTCGAAGTAGATTTAAGCCAAACTGAAAAGCTTGGAAAAAGATTGAATGAGGAGAAACTACTTTGGATTAGTGAAAGTGGCATTCATTCAAAAGAAGATATTATTCGTGTTAAAAGAGCTGGAGCCAAAGGTGTATTAGTTGGAGAGGCGCTTATGACATCATCTTCTATTAGTAGTTTTTTTGAAGATTGTAAGGTGAATATATGAAAGTGAAAATTTGCGGCATCACTGATGTGGAAACAGCGAAAAGTGCGTGCGAATATGGCGCAGATGCACTCGGATTTGTTTTTGCAGAAAGTAAACGGAAAATCACTCCAAAGAGAGCGAAAGAAATCATTCAGGAGCTTCCAGCCAACGTGTTAAAAATCGGTGTTTTCGTAAATGAATCAGTAGAAGTGATCCAGAAAATTGCAGATGAGTGTGGGTTAACACATGTACAACTACATGGGGATGAAGACAATCATCAGATTAGAAGATTGAATATTCTGTGTATAAAGTCGCTAGGAGTAACTTCAGAGAGGGATATGAAAAACGCTCAAAGGTATGAAACGGATTATATATTATTTGATAGCCCGAAAGAAAAGTTTCATGGAGGAAATGGAAAGACATTTTCATGGGAACTACTTGGGCATATGCCAAAAGAATTGCGAAAGAAAACGATATTAGCTGGTGGATTAAATGCTCTTAATATAGAAGAAGCAATTCGAACTGTTCGGCCTTATATGGTTGATGTGAGCAGCGGAGTAGAGATAGAAGGAAAAAAAGATGTGGAGAAAATAAAACAATTTATTATAAAAGCGAAGGAGTGTTCCAAATGAACTACGCATATCCAGATGAAAAAGGACATTACGGTATATACGGAGGAAGATACGTTCCAGAAACGTTAATGCAATCTGTACTAGAACTAGAAGAAGCATATAAAGAAGCGATGCAAGATGAGGCATTTCAAAAGGAATTAAATCATTATTTAAAAACGTACGTCGGAAGAGAAACACCGCTTTATTTCGCTGAAAATATGACGAAGTATTGCGGAGGTGCAAAGATTTATTTAAAACGTGAAGATTTGAATCATACAGGAGCTCATAAAATTAACAATACAATCGGTCAGGCACTTCTTGCGGTGCGAATGGGTAAGAAAAAAGTTGTCGCTGAAACAGGAGCTGGACAACACGGAGTTGCAACAGCTACTGTATGTGCTCTTCTCGGGTTAGAATGCGTCATTTTTATGGGAGAAGAAGATGTAAGACGTCAAAAATTAAATGTGTTCCGAATGGAATTACTCGGAGCGAAAGTAGAAAGTGTAGCAGCAGGTAGCGGTACATTAAAAGATGCGGTAAACGAGGCGCTTCGTTACTGGGTTTCACATGTGCATGATACGCACTACATTATGGGATCTGTTCTCGGACCACATCCATTCCCGCAAATTGTCCGTGATTTCCAAAGTGTAATTGGGAATGAGACGAAGAAACAATATGAAGAATTAGAGGGGAAATTACCAGAAGCAGTTGTTGCTTGCATTGGTGGTGGGAGTAACGCGATGGGAATGTTTTATCCATTTGTACATGATGAAGAAGTTGCTCTTTACGGCGTAGAAGCAGCTGGAAAAGGCGTTCATACAGAAAAGCATGCAGCAACTTTAACGAAAGGAAGCGTCGGTGTTTTACACGGATCAATGATGTATCTTCTCCAAAATGAAGAAGGGCAAATTCAAGAAGCACACTCTATTTCAGCAGGACTTGATTATCCAGGTGTTGGTCCAGAACATAGTTTGCTAAAAGATATTGGCCGCGTTTCTTATCAGTCGATAACAGACGAAGAAGCATTAGAAGCATTTCAATTATTAACGAAAAAAGAAGGCATTATCCCGGCGTTAGAAAGTTCACATGCTGTCGCATACGCATTAAAATTAGCGCCGCAAATGAAGACAGACGAAGGGCTTGTCATTTGTTTATCTGGCCGCGGGGATAAAGATGTAGAGAGTATAAAACGTTATATGGAAGAGGTGTAAAAAATGGGAGTAGAAAAAATTAAAGCAGCGTTTGAAAATGGTAAGAAAGCATTTATTCCGTATGTAATGGGTGGAGATGGTGGCTTTGAAAAATTAAAAGAAAGAATTCGTTTTTTAGATGAAGCAGGAGCGAGCATCGTTGAAATTGGCATTCCGTTTTCGGATCCAGTTGCAGATGGCCCAACGATTCAAAGAGCAGGAAAGCGAGCGCTGGATAGCGGCGTAACATTAAAAGGCATTTTTCAAGCGTTAGCAGAGGTAAGGAAAGAAGTACAAATGCCATTTGTTCTTATGACATATTTAAATCCGGTACTTGCATTCGGAAAAGAGAGATTCATCGAGAGCTGTATAGAAGCAGGTGTAGACGGCATCATCGTTCCAGACTTACCGTATGAAGAACAAAATATTATTGCGCCGTTACTTCGAGAGGCAAACATTGCGCTCATTCCACTCGTTACCGTAACGAGCCCTATTGAAAGAATTGAAAAAATTACGAGCGAATCAGAAGGGTTCGTTTATGCTGTTACAGTAGCGGGCGTAACGGGAGTACGTCAAAACTTTAAAGAGGAGATTCATAGTTACTTAGAAAAAGTAAAATCACACGTCAACTTACCAGTAGTCGCTGGATTCGGCATTTCAACAAAAGAACATGTAGAAGAAATGGTTACAATATGTGACGGTGTTGTCGTTGGAAGTAAAGTGATTGAGCTGTTAGAAAATGAAAAACGAGAAGAAATATGTGAATTAATACAGGCAACAAAACAAAAAGAAGAGGCGTAGTCTCTTCTTTTTGTTTTGCGTAATAAATGTTAAAATATACAGAAAATACATATAATTTAGAGGGTGAGAAGACATGCTAAGACGTAAACTACTATATCTATTTTTAACTGTACCGCTATACGCTTGGCTCATTAGCATGACGAAAATAGAGTTAATGGCTCTATTTTTAGGATATGTATTTATCTTTTCCAACTTAAATCGCATTCAAGAACAGTCTATTTTAGAAATATGTCTATTTTCGATTAGTATAGAATTATTTAGTATCGTTTCGATTGTATTATTAAACGAATTATTTCTACGGATTCATTCATTTACATTAATGAAATTTTGGAATATTGCATTGCAAGCAATATGTACTTACATTGTGTTTGTTGTGTTGAAAAAAATAATCGGACAGCAGACAGTTTTTCAGGATAATAGAAAATGGGAGTGAATGAAAAGGGGCCGTTTGGCTCCTTTTTTAAATCTGTTTTAAAAACAATTGAAAATCACAACATCTGTTATATAATAGTTAAAAATTGTATTTTAAACGAAATGAGATGATAACATGGCCATATTGTTGGCACTTATCCCAATTATGATGATTTTCATTTGTTTATTTTTATTTAAACAAACGTCATTAAGGTCTTCGTTAATTTCTTATGCTGTGTCTGTTGGAATCGTTTTACTCTCGCCAACGTTTCAATTAGGGATAAGTGAAACTGTACACGCAACGATTAAAGGATGGTTAATTTGTTTTATTGTCGGGTACGTTTTATTTTTCGGTATTTTTTTATTTCACCTCATGAACAAAATGGGGTACATCGATCAAGTAGCACGTTTTCTAGAAGAAGTTACTCAGGATCGCTTATTACAAATGCTGCTTATGTGTTTTGGCATTTGCCCGCTTATTGAATCAGTAAGTGGATTCGGTATCGGCTTCATGGTTGCAGCACCTATTTTTCTTTCACTAGGATATAAACCATTTCAAGCTGTACTTCTCTCATTCATCGGCTTACTAGCTAGTTCATGGGGCGCAATGGCAACTGGTACGATTATCGGTTCGCAGCTAATAAATATGCCTCTTACAACACTTGGTACAAATACAGCGCTATTAAGTATTCCGATGTTTGCTTACTTTGTTATTCTTTCTTTACACGTTGTTGGCGGCTGGCAAGCGGTTATAGAAAAGTGGAAAGAAGGAGTAGGATTCTTTCTATTATTTTCTCTCGGAATCTATCTTTCTAATGCGTACGTAAGTGTTGAACTAGCCGGGATATTAAGTTCTATCGTTACGATTACATTTGGCTTTCTTATCATTAAATTAAAAGGAAAAAGTGGGCAAAATCTTATAACAGAACATGCGGCTGCAACGGAGAGAGAAGTATCCATTATAAAAATTATTAGCCCTTATATATTTCTAACAGTTTGTATTTTACTTTCTCGCCTCGTTCCAGCATTACATGATTTGTTCAGATCATATGCGGTTCTTGATTTGAAATCATACTCTTACAAACTAGAGTTACTATATTCACCAGGATTTTGGCTTGGTATGACTTGCTTATTTACTATTATTTTCTTCCGCATCCCGTCTAATATTATTAAACAATCACTCTCGCAAACGACCAAACAATGGATTCCTTTTGCGATTACGACGACAATGTTTATCGCCATTTCAGAACTAATGGGTGCATCAGGCATGCATTTATTACTTGCAAAGACAGCTGGTGAAACATTTGGAACCTTTTTCGTTTTCGTTGCTCCGTTTATTGGCGCTATTGGTGGATTTTTAACAGGTAGTAACGCAGGATCAAATGCAATGTTTATAAAACTACAAATGCAAACCGCACAAAACGTAGCACTCCCGTGGCAATACGTCACAACACTGCAAAACACTGCATCATCAGTAGCGACAATCGCTTGTCCATCACGGATTACACTAGGTGCTTACTTATGTAATATCCCTTACCGTGAAAATGAACTGTTAAAGAAGACGACGATAATGATCTTTGGTGCGGTTTTGCTTGTAATGGTAGAAGTTATTGTTTGGTATATGTTGAGAAATTAAAAATCCTCCTAACATAGGAGGATTTTTTTTATGAGTGGATAATGATTTAAATATGAATAGCTTCTACTAAATGAATAGGAGATGAAATGTATGCCCCTAAAAAACTACGGTGTGTTAAAAGGTACAGTTATACAATCAAAGATTGGAAAAGGGAAAACACCTCATTATCAAGTTCATTTACAGGGTGAGACTGGAGTAGATTATCGTATTGCTATTAACGTAAAGTCGCAAAGTTATCCGTCAGAAGTTTTATATTTTGCGAGTAACAATATTAGGTCAGAGGCGATTCATATTTTACCGACATTACCATTTGGTTTTACGGAAGTAAAAAATAATGAACCGAAAGTAGCTTTAGATTATGTAAGAGGAAATCTATTTGACTCAAAACAAATGATTCCTTTGCCTCCCGAAAAAGCAGGAGCAGATAATGATTTAAACGAAAAAATAGAACGTTATATAAAGCGAGCGATGGAAGAAAAAGCAATTATTTACGCGTTTGGCGAAAGATGGGGACCTGAAGAAAATACACCAGATTCCTATTTTCATTTCAAACCAGGAAACGGTATACATGATATTCACATGAATCAAGGGAATGTAGAGAAATGGAAAGGAGATAATGGTATATGGCAAGACGGAGGAATACTCATTCACTTTGAAAAGGAAGAAGAATGGATTGGTATCTTTCTTGCCTTCCAATCACAGTCATGGTGTACCGATGAAGAGGGGCATGCTCGTGTTCCGGTTGAGCATTGTGATTATAAGGGGAATAATTAATAAGAAGAGGGCGTTCAAAAAGAACGCCCTCTTCTTATTTTATAAAACGAAAAACTAACGAATGTAGAAAGACAAGAGAACAGCAATGCCACACTAGAAAACGCAATGAGATACATATTATATTTCATAACCTGTCCAATTAGCTGATTACTGTCGTATTGAAACAGTCCTGCTATTATGTTGAATAAAAATAACACGATAAACATGACGACAACACCGTCTATTGATCCTTTAATGTCTGGTTTACTTAAAGCGATATGTGCGGAAATGCAAATGGCGATAAATAAAAATAACCAAAAGGAAGGATTCAATAAATTGCCGATTGTAAATAAGCTTTTCAATAATACAAACGTCGACAAGAGCATGTTTTGAATCATTTCTACATTAATAGAAGTAGAAGCAATCGTTTTTTCGAGAGTCGTATTAAATAAAAAATATGATTCTGGTACGAAATAACGCATTAAAAGGATTAATGCAGTAATACCAGAAATAATAGGCCCAATGCCGATAAAGAAATTCCCAATTCGTTGATACACACTTTTTTGATTGTATTGATGTTGTATATAACCTAAAGCCCCTTGACTTGTATCTGTTGGGAAGAACTGAGTCGCCACAATTTTATGACGGAACAGTACGCACATAATGGCATGTCCAAGTTCGTGAATCGGAACACCGATCCAAGCCGTTAATAGGAATCCTTTTCTTCCAAAAGCTCTCGACCAATACATGCGTGTGAGAGATTCTAAATAGCCTAATAGAAATCCAATTACAATGATAACGCCAATTAAAGATAATAATTGGATTACGCTTGTAAGGAGTATTTGAAAAATTGAGTTTACCAATTCCATTTTCTTTCATCCAATCTGTTAAAAATATTATTTATTCTGTTTCATAATAGCATTTTTTTTCAAGATTGCTAGCACATATATTTTCTTTCGGAAGAAGGATTTCATAATCTTTTTCTTGTAGTCATGTTTTATGTACAAATTCATATATTGAACTTGTAACACCCTATAAGGTATATGCTTAAGGAGGGATAAGAGAATGAAATGTCCGTCATGTCATACAGAAAATGCAGTAGAGGCAAAGTTTTGCGGGAATTGTGGACATTCGTTAACGGAAGAAGTAGTGGCAAGTAGTGGCCAAGAAGAAGGGCCGGAACAAGCACGTGCGGCACAAGCAAAGGAAGCTCGGCCAAATGAAACGGTAGAGCAAGCGAAGCGGTTTGCGAGCGGCTATTTTCAATTTTTTAAACATGCATTACAAGCACCGACAGCGATTATGAAAAGCGGCGCTATTGAAGTGCGAAATGGAATTGTAAGTCTTGTTCTTATTTGTTTTTTAGGAGCATGTATTTTTTATAGAATGATGAGTGCAGCATCAGCAGTTACGAGAACATTTGCACCAGATATATCTACTCCCACGTTTTTTGGAGAATCTATAACGGTCTTTTTCTTTTTATTAATTTTAACTTTATTTGTCGGATTTATTATTTTTGTAAGTGGTAAGATGATGAAATCATCTTTTTCGTTTCTTGAAGTATTTGGTATATGGGGAACGATAGCGACGCCGGCTATTATCATATTAGTTCTTTCTTTTCTTTTTAGTTTTTTATTAATCTTTTTCTTACCGATATTATTATCGGTAGTTGCAACTTATATAGGGATTAGTATAACTGTAGCCGTATTAAAACTAGACAATGGCGGATTAGATCTCGTTTACACACTTATTATTGCCAATGTTTTAATTGGAATTGCAACGTTCATTGTACTTTGGTCTTACATTAGCACGATAATTCAAGCCTTAACACAGGGAATAACTGGCTTCTAATGAAAAGGTGGTTGACTGAATGAATGTATGTACAAAGTGCGGAGTTCAGTTTGAAGATGGTGTACAATTTTGTCGAAACTGTGGGACGAAGAGGGGAAGTCCTGTAGTAAAGAAGAACATGAGCGGTGGTACAAAAGTTGGCATTACACTGTTAGCACTATTTGTTATAGCGATTATTGGATTGTATTTGTACGGATCATCGTATTATACGCAGGTGGCACAAGTAGACCGGATGATTACGATTTTACAAGAGCGGGACGGAGAGAAATTAGCTGAGATCGTTACGGCAGATGATCCATCCGTTATGATAACGAGAGAGAGTTTAACGCCTCTATTTTCATATATAAAAGAAAATCCATCTTACGTAAATGAATTAAAAGGATATTTGAGACAAGGTGAAAAACAACGGGACGGAATAGAAAGAGCTGATTTTTCATTAACGAAAGACGGAAAGTATTTCTTTATATTTGATCGGTATAAATTGAAAGCGAAGACGTACTATACAACTTTGCTTACAAATGAAAAAGGCGTATCGTTAAAAATGAACGGAAAAGAAATTGATAAGACAGATGACAAAAAGTTTGAGAAGCAATATGGGCCATTTCTTCCGGGAAATCAAGTGTTTCAATCAGAATATAAAAATGACTATGTAAAACTATCACGTGAGGAAAAGGTTGTACTTATGAAACAAAGCCAAAATAACGTAACGATAGATTTAACGTTGCAAGGTCAATATATTACAGTTCAAACGAACGCGCCTGGTGCAACATTGTACGTAAATCAAAAACCAGTTACAGCGCTCGCAGGAGAAGAAATTACATGGGGGCCTGTAGCGACTGATGGAAGCGCGAAAATTTATTTAGAACGAAATGGAGAAAATGGACGGGAAACGACAAAAGTAGAGACGGTAACGGCACTTTCGTCTTATAATCTTCCATTCCAAACGAAAAGTGCAGAAAAAACAGTTGTTTATAATGTTACCCCGCCACCTACGACTGGGTATGTATATAATGGTTTCATCTTTCCTGATAGTGATATTCGAAAATTAACGAGCACAGATTTAACATATTTATCGAAAGAACAGTTGAAAATTGCTAGAAATGAAATATATGCAAGGCATGGACATATTTTTCAAACGAAAGATATGCAAGCGTATTTTGCAAAACAGTCTTGGTATAGAGAAAATCCTTATTTTACAGGAAAGTTAACAGATATCGAAACTTATAATATTGAACTAATTAAATCAAGAGAATAGAGCGCGGGAAAAAGGTACAGTGTATATTACTGTACCTTTTTATGATTATTTAGCTGGACCAGGATCCCTAGAGAAAAAGATATGAAAGAGAAATGTGACTTTACTTGCTCCCCCTGATGTACTGGCTTGCACATGAGATAAAGAACTAGACGTTAAAGCAGCTTCGGAATGAGGAGGGACGATTATTTTAAGCGTATCATCTGATTCTGATGATGCAGTAACTGTTATTGTATCGTCAGAAAAATTTATAATTTTAACAGTACCGACTGGAAAGATGGCCTTGCGAGTGTGTGATGCAGAAGCGAAGCGGGTAGCTTTCCAAATAGTTTGTGAGAAAGTGTCATTGTCAGATAACCAAGCACGAGCACTGTATAAAGTTACACTAACGGTAAACTCCTGTTCAAGCGGGAGGGCGGGTTTCGGTTCTATCGGTTCCTCTGGAAGCTGGACGAGAAGGCCGGCGCACATGTATGTTTCACCTACTTTCAATAGCTACTGTTATAGCATATTAAACATGTTGTATATAAGACACGACGGTTACCTATTCAAGCATAGGTTTGTGCACCAAATTTGAAGATGAAATTCTCTTTCTTTACAATGGAAGTAGGTGTTATTTCTATAAAATATGGAAAACGTAAAGAGTATGTAAAAAAGAAGGAGTGGTAAAGTGAACTATGTCATTATTGGCGGAGATGCATCTGGTATGAGTGCAGCTATGCAAATTGTTAGAAACGATGAAAATGCAAAGGTTGTAACTTTAGAAAAAGGTGAAATTTATTCATACGCTCAGTGTGGATTACCGTATGTCATTAGTGGTGCTATCGCTTCAACTGAAAAGTTAATCGCGCGTAATGTAAAGACGTTTCGTGAGAAATATGGAATTGATGCGAAAGTGCGTCATGAAGTAACGAAAGTAGATACGGAAAAGAAAATGGTGTACGCAGAGCATACGAAGACGAAGGATGTCTTTGAATTTCCATATGATCGATTATTAATTGCGACTGGAGTACGTCCTGTTATGCCAGAATGGGAAGGAAGGGAATTACAAGGCGTTCATCTTTTAAAAACAATTCCGGATGCTGAGCGCATATTAAAAACGTTAGAAACGAATAAAGTTGAAGATGTAACCATTATTGGCGGCGGTGCGATTGGACTGGAGATGGCAGAAACATTCGTCGAACTTGGTAAGAAAGTAAGAATGATTGAGCGAAATGATCATATCGGTACGATTTATGATGCAGATATGGCAGAGTACATACATAAAGAAGCAGATAAGCATCATATTGAAATTTTAACGAATGAAAATGTAAAAGCATTTAAAGGAAATGAACGAGTAGAAGCAATCGAAACGGATAAAGGTACGTATAAAGCAGATCTTGTTTTAGTGTCGGTTGGAGTGAAGCCAAATACTGATTTTCTTGAAGGGACAAATATACGTAAGAATCATAAAGGAGCAATCGAAGTAAATGCATATATGCAAACGAATGTACAAGACGTATATGCAGCCGGTGATTGCGCAACACATTACCACGTTATAAAGGAAATTCATGATCATATCCCGCTCGGAACGACTGCCAATAAACAAGGGCGACTTGCTGGACTAAATATGCTTGATAAACGAAGAGCATTTAAAGGTACGTTAGGTACAGGCATTATTAAATTTATGGATTTGACACTCGCAAGAACAGGATTAAATGAAAAAGAAGCAAAAGGGCTACATATCCCGTATAAAACGGTCAAAGTAGATTCTACAAATATGGCGGGCTATTATCCAAATGCAAAACGACTTTACTTGAAATTACTATATCGCTCCGATACGAAACAATTGTTGGGCGGACAAGTAATTGGAGAAGAAGGCGTAGATAAACGTATTGATGTGATTGCAATGGCGCTTTTCAATAAAATGAGCATTCATGATTTAGAAGACGTCGACTTAAGTTACGCACCACCATATAACAGTGTTTGGGATCCAATTCAGCAAGCGGCAAGGAGAGCGGAATAGCACTTTTTAAAGTGCTATTTTTTTGTTAAAGGGGAATTATCATTTTTTTCGAATGAAGAGGGTTGGGAAATAGTTACATATGAGGAAGGAGAGTTTTTTATGATTGTAGCACTTCAAAAAGTTCAAGAATCAGAAAAAGAAATATTACGTAATTTGTACGCTTTATATCTTCATGACCTTTCTAAGTTCACTATGAATATAACTATCGGAGCGAACGGATTTTTTGAATACGAAGATTTGCATATGTTTTGGAAAAATGACGGAATCACGCCGTATTTTATAAAAGTTGATCATAGTATTGTAGGATTCTTATTACTACTGGAACGTCCGTTTTTGAAGAAGGAAAATGATTTTGGTATTAATGATATTTTCATATTGAATCAATATAAAGGAAAAGGAATAGGTAAACAAGCTGTTGAGAATTTACTAGAAGAGAAAAGAGGACAATATTTCGTTATCGAACTTCTAAAAAATGTACCAGCAGTGTCGTTTTGGAAGAAAGTATATAAAAAACTGAACATTGAATTTGATGAGAGAGAGCAGTTAATTGATGATGAAGAATGTCTCGTTCAAACGTTTAAAATTTAATGAAATTGGTTTTCCTTTTATATTACTTTGAAATTTAACTTTATCCCGCAAAAGCCCGATTGGTTCAACTAATAACCAGTGGGGATGAAGACTTCTATTGATTAAAGTTTCACTTTATTTTGAATATACCGTTCCCCCTTGAAAACATATTACTAATCGCTTATATTTTCATATAGTATTTATTTTTTTAACGAAGCAATGAACGAACCAGGGGGCGCAGTATGGCAATTAATATGAAAACAATCGAAGAATGGATTGTTGAATCAAATGCAAGACATGAAGAAGACTTTGGACACGTTGTGGAAGAAATGAAAGAAGTATGTGTCGGACTTGATAACGCGACATTAATTTATACGAAAAATGTATTTTGTTTCGGTAAAAAAGTAGAAGTATTTTTCTTCTTCCAAGACCATGTCGTGATCGGACAAGAAAAAGACGAATATATTGAGATTGAAAAATTAAAGTATGATGATATTACAAATAGTAATTTAAAAACAAATGACAAAAATACAACGTTAGAATTAAAGTTTGCTAACGGACAATCTATTAATTTAGATAGTTTAAATGATAACTACGGTACGAAAAATTGGTTATTTGCTAGACAAATTAAGAGTATTTTTAAGTTAATCTAGTAAAAAAGCAGGCCAATAAAGGTCTGCTTTTTTACTTATTTTCTATTACACAAAGGCATCCTCTTTCTTCGTAGCATTTCACACTTTTAAATCCTGTCTTATAAAATAGGTTTATTAATTCTTCAGTCGTTTTACATTTCTCCATATGATATTGAATTTTGAAAGTTTCAGCCACTAATAAAAAGGAGCCGTCTGGTTTTAAGACGCGAAATACTTCTTTTATATCTTGTTCAATATCAGGCCAAAAATAATGAGTTTGAAAGGCGGTAATGAGATCGAAGAAGTTAGTATGATGTGGAATAGAAGAAACGCTTGCTTGTTGAACAATTACTTTTTGTTTTTGAACATCTTTTGTATTCGTCTGTATAGAATTTTTCACAGCTTGATCGGAGTAATCAATCCCATATATTTCTCCAAGTGGAGTTCGTTTTGAAAGAGTGTGTATGGTTTTGCCTCCACCACAGCCGATGTCTAATACGACTGCATCTGTCTTGATATGTACTTTCTGTAATGCCCAATTTATTAATCTCGTATGTGCAGCGTTCATAATACAAAGCATGGAGGAACCAATTGTTCCGCTAGGATTTTTTGCTTGCTGAATTAACCGTTGTAAAATGCTCAAGTTACATTCTCCTTTTATGTAAGAATATATACTCATTTCGCTTTTTATAAATTAAATCCTTTAAAAAAAGCACGCCGATAGACGGCGTACTTTTTATAAATTAAATCCTTTAAAAAAAGCACGCCGATAGACGGCGTACTTCTAACAATGCAAAGCCCCTTTTAACCAATTCCGCGCCCGATATGCCCCGACTGGAACTTGAATAAGAGATGTTTCATTCCCAGCATCAATACCGTACAATTGATCACATGAATTTGTATCAAAACTTAGTAAAGGATGCCCGCCCATCCCCATAGCAGTTGCAGCAAAAACGAGTTTATGAACGAGGATACCAGCTTCCATTTGGTGAATACGGTATCCTCTATAGCCTAATGCATGTGTATAGTAACCTTTCTTTCCGACTACATGTAAGCAAAGCGGTACTTGAAAAAGGTTTACGTTATCCATCGTCATACTAGACTGAAGTGGGTAGCGAAGGTCTCCATATCGAATTGGTTGTATGGAATGTGTTTTACTGTTATAAGCGTAAGCCCCGTTTTTAATATTTTTCACGTTATAAAAACATCCATATAAGGAGACGCGCGCATTTTCATTTACATACTTACCATCAAGGTCGTTGTAATAGGGGAAGGAGAGGCTCGCTTCTTGTAGTAAAGTAGCGAGCTCAGCTGCATCCCATTTCGTTAAAATAAAATCCGCATCAGGAGAATATCGTTTTTTACAAAGTTGTAGGAAATCATACGATAACCGTTCTACTTTTGGTAGCTGTACAGCGTACGTATTATGTTGATAGTGCTCTTCATGATGTAGTGTTTGGAAGTGTGCTGTTGATTCGATCATAGAAGCTTCATTTATTTTTGTTATCATCGGATGTTCATTTACATGTTTTGAGCGAACGAAATGTTCATGTGCTAACGGCGGAATTTGTTGCAACAACTCATGAGAAGTAACTGTTTTATTTTCACGGTAATCATTGTGAAACCAATTAGTTTCTGGCTCTGTACTTAAAGGAATAATGGCATACACACTTTCTTCACCTTCTGACAATCCGAGTAAATGGTTCAGTGCACGGTCTAGAAATTGAAAGTATACGCCGTTCGTATAACCGAACTGTTTTGCACATTCTAGTAATTGTCCAATGAGAACCCCGCTATCTAATCCTTGAAGGCGATATGAAAAGTTATTGTATTTAAAGAAGTTTTTCCAAAACATAGTGGATACGAATGCGGCACCGAAACAATCATGTATATTACAGCGATTACCGAGTGCGTCTGCTAAATAAGAATCGAAATTTCCTTCGCGAAGTAAAGTAAGTCGGTGATGCGCGGCGTCATAATGGTAAATGCCGTCTGGATAATCGTCAATCTTTAAATAGATATACAATTCATTCGGATATAAAGCACCGCCTGAAGGAATGGATCTGCGTAATACATTTCTCTCGCTATTTAGCTGACATAATTGTGTTACACCAAATGAATACCAAAGGTAGTGACCAATCTCATTTAGAGTAGGTGTAGTAGAAGAGTTCGATAAAGATAACGGGATTTCTAAGGAGAGCGGGATGGTAGGTACATTTCGATATAATTTATAAGGAAGCGGTGCGTCTTTCCAGTCCACCTCATGATTCGGCATAATTTCATCAATAGAGAAATGGAGATGATGTAAAAAAGTATCTAGCTGCATGAAATCCCTCCTTTACTATGGAAACGGGTGCGGATGTGGATTTAATTGTTCATTTGTTAACGGTTCAGTGCTATATCCAAGTGTCATCGGTACGGTATAGACTCTATCTAATCCTGTAACACGAGTAAGGTGATGGCCGAATGTCATCGGTAACATGCCTGGAATAATGACTTTTACACAATGTAATCCATTCTTTTCTATGAGAGGAACGGTTTGATCTACAACGATTATTTCAAGATTAGATTGATGCAAACGATTTAAAAGTTGGTGGAGATCGGATGTTAAATCCATATCAAATGATTGTGATACATTCATTTCTTGGAACGTTTGCACCGGTGCATCTTCCCGTAAAAGGAAGTGAAGACGTTCTTCTGTTTCTTTCAATCCATACAGCATACTATGGTCTTCCATTTTATTAACGAAATAAGGATCTTGTAAGCATTTTTCGTAGTATTCTCTTTTGTGCTCGAGCTCATCGTCTGTTATAAGTAACATGCCTGCTATTTCTTGAATGGCGCTTTTTAAGGCTCGAATAGGATCTAAATGAGCGCCTCCTGCACAAACAACGTTCATTCCATTTTCACGCGTATTTTTTGCAATTACCCATAAGCTAGGAATGCCGTGTTCCATCGTCGCGTTAAAAGCGTGTAATTCATATCCGGTAATCGTACGTAACCGCTGAATCATTAATTGTAATTCTGTATCATTTGCTGAACTAAGATCAAGGCGGGGAAGAGGTAATTCGGCATACCAAGTGAGTAAGAAGGCATCACGCTCTACAATTTCTAAAATGCCGTGAAAAATCGCTTCTTCTAAACTACCGCCAATTGCACATCCATTTGATGTTTCATACACGAAAGCATCTCGATGACCAAGGCTATAATAAGCAATTGATTCAGGAACTAAAAGCGGTCTGTTTTGTGATAAAGAATATCCCCATACCCAGTTTTGCTCATAATCAGGATCAAACGGCTTGAATGGAAAGTTATCACGATTGTAATGTTCATTTGTATGGACACCGAGTGTGAGGGGATTTAGTGCATGTTCCTCTAAATCATGAAAACTACCATGCACATTTGTCTTTTTCCCACGAGGCGACATACCGCAATATCGTTCTAAACCTTCTAAAATAGCAGTTGCTTCACTCACTGCAAATGAATGAGTTCGTCCCGCAACACCTTCATTTCCGAACATTAATGGCATGTTTATAATGACATCGGCAAATGGTAATAAAGAATGCTGCATTTTTCCGTTCAACATACCGACCCGATAATCTAAATAGTCTCTCGTTAAAAATGTGTTTAGCTCATGAATGGAACGGCAGCGATACGTTTCGGTGCTTACTTTTAAACTCGGTTGTAAAGAAACTTCCGCCGCATCCGCAGTATCATCAGGTAAATTACTACATACAGGACAGAGAGGATCTGGAAGAAAAGAATGCCGCGTACATTGTAATGTTTGTAAGTTTAGTAAAATAAGTTCATTTTCTAAAGAAGAATGGTTATGAGTTAATATTTTTTCTGTTTCTGCGCAAATAAGATGGCACATTTGCAACATTCCATTTTGGGTGGCACGTACGTCACGTCTCGTTACATTATCTGCTTTAAAGGCATATTTCCGCTGTAGTTCCCACATTTCTTTTTGATCAAAGCCAGCTATAAAACGGCGTCCATCAGAACAATGGGAACATCCGGGCGTAAGAGGATGAATGTAAGGACCGATAATACCTTCGCCAAATGAAGTAAAACCACGAAGCCATGGAATATGATTTGAGCGAAAAATAAGTTCGGCATCATGATGAATAGTAGAAGGAGATCCGTCATGTAATACGAGAGCGAGATGAATATTTTCAGGGAGTTCTTCTGTAAGGGTATGTTGACGAATAATGGAATATTGTTCGCATAATTGATCATGTACATAGTCTGCAAGTAGGCCATCTCCTATAAGCAATATATTTTGAATCATAAACCGTCCTCCTTTGCAATTAATACCCCATACACACCGTCTAAGTTTTCTTTCAAAAATGGTTCAATCGCTAAATCAAATACGAAGGGGTAAAAATTGTGTTCTTCTAAATGTTGTAAGGCGAGTTGTAAAGATTGTACGCTTGGAATTTCTTCTTCCGCTTGTATTTCCACTCTAAAAGAATCCGTGTCATATAAAATAATAGATGATTCAGGCAAGATATTAGCTCTGTAAGGAATTTCTTCATTTTGAACGTGAAAGAGTGATAGTTGTAGTGCGTTTCGTAACGCTAACGTCATATTAATATTAGATGCACCGTACCATCTATCATTTATACCAACCCAAACGACTGGAAAACTGAGAATCTCTTCACTCATTGCGATTTTAGGTGTTTCATGGATTGTAGAGAGAGCATCGTAATAAAATCTACAATGTTTATCTTGAATATCAGTTAAATCAACAGTTGTAAGTTCCTCTAGCATATGTGACTGCCGCTCATACAGTTTATTGTTTAAATGTTGTTGTAGTGCCCGGTAAAATCCTTCTGTCATCGTTTCTCCAGCACCGATACCGATATCGTTATGTTCAGGAATAAGGCGGTGAATGATTTCTGCTACATATGTTTCAATTCCTGTTAAACCGGCTTCTCGGCGTGCTTCATTATGAGTCAATCCACTGCAAGTCATAAGAGGCAGAAGGTGAGCTGGGCCATCTGATAGTGGAGTGGCTACTTGAATATAGCACTGTGATAACGGTAATTGATATGAATCTTGTTCATCCCATACATGGAATATACCGGCTTCTTTAGAAGTTAATGAGTCAAAAAATCGGAATACATCAGTTGAAGTATGTTGGTTCGACCGATGCTCAAGTTTTTCAGAAAGATTTTCTATCGTATCAATTGTAAAACTTTCATCAGTTGCAAGAGGGTGTTTTATAAAAGGATGCCACGTTCCTTCAAGTGTTTCATAGTTTAATAAAAAGAATTGTGATTCTTTTTCACGATGTGAATCATCCGCGACATGTTTAAACAATTCAAAAACGATTACATTTGCTAACATGGCAGATGTAATTGGTGAGAAGGAATCCGATGAATTTTCATTTTGCAAAGTCGTTTCATGTAGCCGATGCCATGCGGATTTCCAGCATTCATCACGATTTTCTGTTACGACAGGTCCAGCTATACCGAGTGTTGATAAACAAATAGCTGGTATGAAATTCTTTTTCGTTTCTCTACAAATAGTGTGAACTGTTTTTAAACCGTCAATGTCTCCGTTTTGAGAAACATATAAAATCCAATCAAAAGGTTCGAATACTTCATGCAAGGGACGGTCAATTGTAGTATCGATTTCTTGAAGGAGTACACTGTTATCAACTTCATATGCACGTTCTATTAGCTCATGTATTCTGTCATAGTTTGTTTCATCCCGATCTGTAACGAGGTAATGAAATGTAGGTAAACCAGATTCTAATAAAGAAGAAACTAAGGAAGTGAGCATATCCCCAGAACCAAGTACAAGGACATTTGCTCCGCGGTACGTTTCGAATTTTAAAGCACCTGAATGAGAATCGGCTTCTAAAAATTCAATTTGCGAAGCATATCTGTCGAGTAATGTACTGTTTAATTCATGAGGTGCATCTTGATTTGCATCACGAACGAAACCATTTTCATATAAAATCTCTCCAATTTCAAATACACGGTTTTGATAGGGGAGAGGGAGGCCATCGGTTATTTCGGCTAAAGAATAATTACCGTTAAACATTGGCATTAATTTTTCAATCCAGTCATAAATTCCATCACCGTCCATACGAAATGAACTGGCGTTATTTCGAAAATAGACACCCCCGTTTGAATCGGGGAGGAAGAAAGTATCCTTATTTACTTTAAGTTTTGCATGAATTGGAAGGTTATTCATTTTAATCCTCCTTACGTTTAGGCATACATTAATACTTTATGTCATGAAATTTGTCCCGTATGAACACAATAAAAAAAGGCTGTAGAATGATTCATTCTACAGCCTTTAATAGATTTTAATCTATCAACCTTCTAATAATAATGACTTTGGATCTTCAAGCATATCTTTAACAGCAACAAGGAAGCTAACTGCTTCTTTACCATCAACAATACGGTGATCGTAAGATAAAGCAATGTACATCATTGGGCGGTTTTCCATACGTTCGTTATCAATTGCAACTGGGCGTACTTGGATTTTATGCATTCCTAAAATACCAACTTGTGGGCTATTTAGGATCGGTGTTGACATTAGAGAACCGAACACACCACCGTTTGTAATTGTAAATGTACCACCTTGTAGTTCTTTTAATGAAAGTTTGTTATCGCGTGCCTTCATACCTAAATTACGAATTTCACTTTCGATTTCAGCGAAGTTTAATTGGTTAGCATCGCGTACAACTGGAACAACCAATCCATCTGGAGCTGCTACTGCAATACCGATATCATAGAATTTTTTGATGATAAGCTCGTCACCTTGGATTTCAGCATTTAATAATGGGAATTGTTTTAATGCTGCAACAACTGCTTTTGTGAAGAATGACATGAAGCCAAGACGTACATCATGTTTTTTCTCGAAAGCATCTTTGCGTTCTTTACGTAATTCCATGATCGCACTCATATCAACTTCGTTAAATGTTGTTAACATTGCAGATGTTTGTTGAACTTCTACAAGACGTTTTGCAATTGTTTGACGACGGCGGGACATTTTCACGCGCTCAACTGGTTTTTCGAATTCCGTTTTTGCAACTGGAGCAGGAGCTGGACTCTTTGGAGCAGCTGGTGCTTCTTTTGGTGCTGCAGCATGAGCTTGTACATCATGTGGTCTCACGCGTCCAAGTGGATCTGTGCTACGTACGTCGTTTAAGTCGATTCCTAATTCACGAGCCATTTTTCTAGCAGCTGGTGATGCAATAGGACGGTTCGTATTTGGTAAGCCTTGTAGACCCGTAGTTTGTTCAGCATTTGGAGCTGCAGCTTTCGGTGCTTCAGCTGTTTCTTGTTTTGGCTGCTCAGTAGCTGGAGCAGGTGTACTTACTGCAACTGGTGCTCCGTTTGCATCTAAAATTGCGATAGTTGCGCCAACTTCAACTGTATCCCCAGGTTCGCCTAGTAACTTCGATACAATACCTGAATCTTCTGCAATGATTTCTACATTGACTTTATCAGTTTCAAGCTCAACAACGCTGCCACCTTTCTCAACTTTGTCGCCTACGTTGATAAGCCATTGTGAGATAGTTCCTTCAGTAATAGATTCTGCAAGCTCAGGTACTTTAATTTCGATCATTTTAAATGTCCTCCCCTTATTTGCCTAACGGTGTGTTTTTTCTTCTTTTGTCTTCGGTAATCTCCATTTGTTAGCCCGCCCCCGGGCAGAATATCTGCCCGGGGAGCAAGCTAGAAACTTTCATTGTTACTTTTTAGTTGCTGAAAACTTCAATTTCTTGTTTATCTTGACGGAAGTTATACTTCACATCTAAAGCGTGTGCAACAATTAGTTCTTGCTCAGCTTTGTGAGCGAATGGATCGCCGCCAGATGGGCTAGAGCGATCTGGGCGTCCAATGTAACCTGTTTTCACTTTATCTCCAGCAAGTTCGAACAGAATTGGAGCCATGTAATGCCATGCGCCCATATTACGAGGCTCTTCTTGAACCCAAATAATTTCTTCTAAGTTTTTAAAGCGTTTAATAATAGATTGAACTTTCTCAGCAGGGAATGGGTACAGCTGTTCAATACGAACGACATGAACTTCATCTAAGTTGTATTCATGTTTACCAGACTCAATTTCTGCAGCTAAGTCAATCGCCATTTTACCTGTGCTTAAAACAAGACGTTTTACTTTATTTGGTTTCGTGCCAAGGTTTTCTTGTTCTAGAGCAGGTTGGAAACGTCCTTCGCTTAACTGACTAGCAGTTGAAAGTGTAAGTGGGTGACGTAATAAACTCTTCGGCGTCATCAATACTAATGGTCGAACAGCTTCTGTTCCTAAGATAGATGCTTGACGACGTAAAATATGGAAGTATTGTGCCGCGCTCGTTAAGTTTGCAACTGTCCAGTTATTCTCAGCAGCTAACTGTAAGAATCGCTCTGGACGTGCACTAGAGTGCTCTGGTCCTTGACCTTCATAACCGTGTGGTAATAGAAGAACTAAACCAGATTTTTGACCCCATTTTGCTCTTCCAGCTGAAACATATTGATCAAATAATGCTTGCGCAGTATTTGAGAAGTCACCATATTGCGCTTCCCACATAACAAGAGTTTCTGGAGCGAATACGTTATAACCATACTCGTAACCAACAACAGCAGCTTCTGATAACGGACTGTTATGAACAGAGAAGGATGCATTAATGTTTGGTAAGCGATGCAATGGTGAATATGTTTCATTTGTATCCGTATCGTGTAATACGATATGACGGTGCGCGAATGTACCACGCTGTGAATCTTGACCAGTTAAACGAATTGGCGTACCTTCTTGTAAAATAGAAGCGAATGCTAATGACTCAGCAAGTGCCCATTCAATTTTACCGTTCTCTTCAAGAGCATCTTTACGGCGTTCAAGAATTTTCTTCACTTTTGGATATACGTTAAAGCCTTCTGGCCAAGATAGTAGACCTTCATTAATTGCACGAAGTGAGTCAATCTCAACACCAGTATCAATTGGCTGAATGCCTTTTGCAACAACATCTGGCACTTTAACATGAATTGTTGCATCGCTCGTATCAGCTGGTGGTACTTGTGCATAGTCAGATTTTAATTGCTCTTGTATAAACTGTGTAATTGTTTCAACCTCATCTGCATTTAGAACACCAGCAGTTTGTAATTGGTCTGCATAAATCGCTCTTACAGTTGGGTGGTTTTTAATTTTTTTGTACACTTGTGGTTGCGTAACTGCTGGGTCATCCATTTCGTTATGACCGTAGCGGCGGTAACCAATTAAATCGATTAAGAAGTCTTTTTTGAACAACATGCGATATTGAATCGCAAGGTTAGCAGCTGCAAGACAAGCTTCCGGATCATCAGCGTTCACGTGAACAATCGGAATATCGAAACCTTTTGCAAGGTCACTAGAATATTTCGTAGAACGAGAATCATAGCTATCAGTCGTAAAACCAACTGCATTGTTTGCGATAACATGAATCGTTCCGCCTGTTTGATACGCGTTCAATCTGCTTAAGTTCAACGTTTCAGATACAATACCTTGACCAGGGAATGCAGCATCACCATGAACTAAAATTACGAATGATTTTGAAGTATCTTGATCTGGAAGACCAGATTTTTTACGATTCTCTTGAGCAGCACGTGCGAAACCTTCTACTACAGGATTCACGAACTCAAGATGACTCGGGTTATTTGCTAATGTCACGCGAGTGCTAACTTCTTCGTTACTAACGACTTGTTCTCTACCTAGGTGGTATTTCACATCGCCAGTCCAGCCAGAATTAGCCACTGCGCCTTCTATTTTTGCATGTTTGAACTCAGCAAACATGTGGCTATATGGTTTTTCTAATACGTGAGCAAGTACGCTTAGACGACCGCGGTGAGCCATACCAATCATGACATCCTCTACGCCGTTCTTAGCACCTTCTAGAACAATTTCATCTAGAACAGGTACAAGCATATCAACGCCCTCGATAGAGAAACGTTTTTGCCCAACGAATGTTTTATGCAAGAATTGCTCGAAACCTTCAACAGCTGTTAAACGTTTTAAAAGAGCAGTTCGTTTTTTATTTGATAGTGGTTGACGCAATGAATTTGATTCCACCATTTGATGCAACCACGCGCGTTCTTCACTATCTTGTATATGAGAAAATTCATAAGCTAAAGATTTTGTATAAACGTCTTTTAATCTATGAATTACATCAAGTGCAGTGTGAATACCTTCTGGTGCATCTTGCCATACCGTTTTCGCTGGAATCGCTTTCAAGTCAGCATCGCTCAGTTCGTTCATTGCTTTCTCAAGAAGAGATTGTCCATTTGCAGCATCTTCCATCGGGTTGATGTGAGCCAACGTGTGCCCGAAAGAACGAATCTGCTCAACAAGTTGAACGACTTTAAGAATTTTTTCAATGTTACCTGTGTTTTGAGGAGAAAAATGTGTTGCTGTGTTGTCCCCTGTTACGACATCATCTTGAAACGAAGGAGCTCCAAAAATTTCAAAAAGCTCTTGTAATTCCGGATCAACAGAACCTGCTCCAGTTACGTAAAGATCATACTGCTCAATAACATAACCAAGGTTCGGACCGTGGAACTTGGCCCAAGGGTTTGTCGTTGTATTCTTCCTCGTCATTTGTTTAAACCTCCCAATGCATATAATCCTTTTCCATACAAAGGTGCATTTTGCTCTTTTTCAATAAGTAATGAATCAATAATCAATGTAAATGTTTTTCTTTACTCTTATGTTATTACAATAATTTACATAATACCAAACACTATTACTTATCTGTTTTGTAAAAAAACATTCACAATAACTTATCACCCAAGTTAATCTTTCATGTTATAAAGTAATTTTACAGAAAAATGGGGTGGATATATTTGGTATGCCTATACTAATAGCTATAATTGTTGCATTTAAATATAGGTATAATAGTTAGAATGTTTCGATAAAAACAGTTTGAATTATGTATATTGAAATAATAAGCGCTTTCATAGATATTATACAACAATATAACGGAATATAGTATAAAAAATAAAAAATTATGAATTTATCGTAAACTTTATTTAGATAGTGTTAAATATTGAAAGGAAAGTGAAGGATTTCTACAAAAAAAGTTGCTAAACATAAAAAATGCTCCATAAACAGTTAGTTTCTATAAATATGACGAAAAACACCGTAAAACAAATAACGCATTTCGTGAAATAAAGAAATAAATGAAATATTTTAAAAGGATAAAACAAATATGGAGATATTAAATTTTAAAAAAAGAAGTGAGGAGATATAGTAACAGTTATTTACAGTGTTCCGTGTTTCGCTTCAAAATAGACGTGCTGAAATTTAAAAAAGTTTCTTCTATATAAATAGCGTGAATAATAATCAAAATATATGTAAAGGGAACTTGACGTAAAGTTTCCTTTACATATATACTCGGTATATGGAAGGAGGGAGAAATTTCCTTGGAAAATAAAATGGTCGAATACCGAAAAAAATTTGGACTATCTCAAGAAAAGTTGGCTGAGAAACTTGGAGTTTCCAGACAAACCATTATCTCAATTGAAAAAGGGAAATACGATCCATCACTTCCGCTAGCATTTGAAATAGCGAAAACATTTCAGACAACGATAGAACATGTATTTATTTATGAAGGAAAAGAAGAGGGGGAATAGGGATGAATTATTCACAAAAGTACTTTGTAATTATGGGGATTATTTTTCTATTTATGAGTGGATTTATGATATTAACAGGTATAATGACGCATTCTGCACCGCCAGCCATAACGTATCCATTGCTGGGGATGATGATTATGTGTTTCTGTCTAAGCTACTTGCATCCGCAATTTAAAGAAAAAGACGAGCGAATGAAACTGATTCGTTATAAAGGAATGTTTGTAACCTTTTTTGCATTAACGGCATATTATCTTCTTTTCTCTATCGGCTTAAACTTAAAAATACTTACACTATCAGCTACTGAATTATTGAATATACTTATGGCACTTACAATGAGTACCGTCTTTATCTCATTTGTTGTTTTAGCAAAAAGATATTAAGATGGAGGAGAGAAAGGAAGATTAACATATGCAAATGATGTATGCTTTTGGCATTGGGCTTGTATTATTTTTAGCCGTATTCTTATTTATTCGTAAAGACGTTCAAGGTGGGACGTTAACGAAGCGAGGATTTTATAAATTAATCGGCTGTTTAGTTGTTATGCTTATAGCAATTATTGTAATGATCGTATTAATTAATCAGTCACTATAGAATGTAAAAACGAAACCTTACTTCGGTAAGGTTTTTCTTTATTATTAAACCTAAAAATTACCACTAAATCCATTTACTATAAATAACTTGTATTATATAATCCAATGAAATGATAGATAAGGAGTGTAGTATATGAATAAAAAAACTATCTTCTATTTATTAACTTGTATACTACTTGTAGCTAGTACTACTTATATAATATGTAACAAAAGAGAACAAGTGCCACCTATATTAGTATGGAACGAACAAGAATACTATGTTACGAATGAACCTGCCAAAGTAGAAGAAGTTGGGCAAAAACTTGGCGAAGTAACAAAGAAAATTAAAACAAGTAAAAAACCTACTAAAAATAGAGAATCTAATACATTACAAGAGAAAACAGAAGTATTCACAATGATTGAGGAAGAAAAAAAGTGATTACCCGCCTTTAATCATAAAGGAAGCTTATAGTGATGAATATAGGGTAGTGAGGCCGATGTTGAAGCAAGTATTATGATGAAACGGAGATTCATATGCAGACAGTAACTTCGTATCCGTGGTCGTTAAGAAAAATATTTGTCTTTTTCCTCCTATCGGTGCCGCTTACATTTTGATGAATAGAGGAGCAATACAAAAGAGAGATTACATTTTATATTTATTATTTGCTGCTATTAATATATCGCTTTGGTTATCGCTTATGATCTTTGATCGGAGTATGTGGATGGTAGCAGGGCATTATGTGTTTGGAGCAGTTGTTGTTGTTGTTGTTGTTGTTTCGAATATGAATAAGAGATAAGCCAGCAACCTCAAAGTTGCTGGTTTTTATTTTGCTATTTATAATAAAGAAACAAATTTTTAATAGAGAGTAGTGGGCGTTATGAGATGGAAAGAGGGAACGTTTGAAAAAATAGACACGAATGACTCACCTGTTGAGCAACTTATAAACACGTTTAAGGAACAAAACTTAATTGGTGGAGCAATAATAAGCTGTTTTAAAGTGCATAACGAAAATTTTTTTAAAGAAATACCACATTCGAAAGATGGACATGAGCACTTCTTTAGAAGAATCTTCAACTCTTTAGACATAATCAATAACTTAGAAGAGTTAAAAATACATACATCAGACAAATATAAGTTTTGTTTTAAAGAGCAGCTCGCAGTCATGCTTGATGGTAGCATTGCTGCGCAAATTTTGTGGGGCGGAGCATATGAAGGGTTTAAGGAACGACCAGTTATCGCAAAACAATTAGCAGTCAATGTATGTCAATATATGTTCCAAGATCGATACGAAGATATTAAAGTGTTCGAAAGCTATCGCCCTTGGACAGATTGGTTTTACGATGTTGCGTGGGATGTTACTTGGATGGTGTTAGATAGTAGGGAACAGAAAATGTGGTTCATTTGTGCTACGGATACGGATTGATAGATAAAGAGCCTTGTAGGAATGCTGCAAGGCCCTTTATCTTTTGGGAATTAATAGAAAACGAATCATATAAATGATATACTAAAAAATGTTTGTAATGTCAGTTTCATACTATTATATAATGCTGACTTACTAGAAAAGATAAGAGGAGAATGAGCGTGCAAAAGATAAAGAGATTATTGCTATTAATGATGGTAGTAGGATTAACAGCAGTTGTTTTAGCAGGGTGTGCAAATCCGAAAGATACTACAGAAGAATTTTTAACAGCGATACAAAAAGGTGATGTAGAAAAGGCTCGTACATTTGTTGAGAGTGACAAGGAATTTAATAAACTAAATGAAAAAACAGATGATGCTGAGGCAAAAGCAATGCTAAGTGCAATTACAAAAACCTTTAAATTTGAAAAGCTAGAAGAAGTATCGAAAAAGGATGACAAAGCAGAAGTGAAAGTGAAAATTACATCTGCTGATCTATCCGTTGCTGTAACAAAAGCAGTGGGAGAAGTTATGCCAATGGCCTTCGCTAGCGCATTTAGCGAAGACAAAGAACAATCTGAAAAAGCGATTGAAAAAACAATGACCTCAACTATCATCAAAAACTTAACGGATAAAGATGCAGCAATGGCAACTCGCGAAGTTACATTGAACTTAAAGAAAGACAAAGATGGCGACTATAAAATCGTTGCTGACGATAACTTGAAAGAAGTATTGTTTGCCAATGCGAAGTCTTTGGAGAAGATGTTTGGTGGGAAGTAATTGAATTAGATAAAAAAGAGACACCATATCACGTAAAAGGTTGATATGGTGTCTCTTTTTTATGAACCTGGAGAGGTTTGAACTCACGGTATTAATTATATAAATTATATATTATGATTTTTGAAATTAGTACATAAAGCTAGTTGTAACAGAGGAGGTACTGTATTCTATGTTTTCTTATGCGGATCCTATAGCGTAGAAAGGTAAAATTTCTGGATCAGATTTTAATTAGTTTTCCTTCAGTTTTAATGAGGAGGTGTACGAAGATGTTGTGACTATGTCTGCTGAATACTATTAATTGTGAAGTTAAATAAGACAACAATTTATTAGAGGAAGATTAGTTAGTTTAAGTATCAGGTTTAGGTGTTTAACAGGGGTATTAATTAATTTCAGTTCTTCCATGAAAAATTAAAGAAAAAGTATGGATAAACAA
The DNA here is from genome assembly GCF_052044835.1 of Bacillus sp. 22475. Classification (NCBI taxonomy): domain Bacteria; kingdom Bacillati; phylum Bacillota; class Bacilli; order Caryophanales; family Bacillaceae; genus Bacillus; species Bacillus sp. 22475. Next base: position 75,288 of record NZ_JBQENW010000001.1, read on the forward strand.
ATTCTTGTTTTAAGTGAATTTTGTGAATGTGGGAGGCCGCTTTAAATAAAGATGGTCAACGCTATGTAAATAATTGAGAGTGTTAAAATATGCAAAATTGCATATTAAATATTTTAAATCTTATGCTAACCTTATAATGCGAAATATAACATTTGTTGGTAATAATTAATTTTTGAAAGATAAAAAATTAATCATTACAGTGGTATACAATTCACTGTCCTACAGCATAAACAATAATAACGAAAGCTATTTGAAGTCCTTTGAAGGAAATAAGTTATTGGAAAAAATTCCATATAGGGAATTTGTTGAAATTTCAGATGTAACAAATGTCATTTTATTTTTAATGTCTGATAAAAGCGATGCCATTAGAGGGCAAAATATTGTGGTTGACTATGGATATACAATTGTATAAATAAATCATCTTGGGAATTAAGGGTGTGGATAATGAGTTTACTAATTAAAGATTTAACAAAGAAATTTGACGAGCATGTTGCAGTGAATAATTTGAATATCGAGATACCAAAAGGTGAAATATTTGGATTCTTGGGCGGGAATGGAGCAGGTAAAACGACTACATTTCGAATGATACTTGGACTTTTATCGAAATCAAGTGGGACCATTTCATGGAATGGTAAACCTATAAATTATGGTGTTACAGATAAAATTGGGTATTTACCAGAAGAACGTGGTCTTTATGCGAAAATGACTGTCAAAGAACAAGTTAACTTTTTTGCAAAACTAAAGAACATGAAAAGTAAAGATGCAGAAAAAGAACTTCACTATTGGCTGGAGCGTTTTAATATTACTGAGCATCTGAACAAAAAGGTAGGAGAACTTTCTAAAGGGAATCAGCAAAAAATCCAGCTGATAACAGCGATTATACATAAGCCTGAACTCTTAATTTTAGATGAACCATTTAGTGGTTTAGACCCAGTAAATGTTGAAATGTTAAAAGACGCTGTTCTTGATATGCAAAAACAAGGGTCGTCAATTCTTTTTAGTTCACATCGTATGGAACATGTGGAAGAGTTATGCCAACACATTTGTATTATGCACAAAGGTGTACCTGTTGTTCAGGGTGACATTGCCAAAATTAAAAGTGATTTTGGTAAAAAGAACGTTGTAATCGTTGGCGATCATGACTTTGACCATTTGAAAGAAATAAAAGGTGTAGAAAGTATGAAGAAACGTAAAAATGCAGTTACTCTTAAAATTTCATATGAAGAAGTGTCACATGTTTTATTTAAAGAGATAACAAAATTAGGGTATGTTAAAAAGTTTGCAGTAGAAGAGCCTACATTAAATGATATCTTTATTGCGAAAGTAGGTGCACAAAATGAGTAGTTTCTGGACAATTTTTTTACAAAACTATAAATCTAAAGTGAAATCAAAATCATATTTTGCTATTACAATAATAGTTTCTATGTTAATTATAGGATTGATGAATTTTGACAAGATTTATAACTTGTTTGCAGGTAACGAGGACGATCAAGTTGTTGTTGTTACAGAAAAAGAAGAATTATATTCAACCATTCATCAAGTGTTTAAAAATGTCGATAGTAAGATACAAGTTAAACGTAGCACGGATAAACAAAAAGCAGAATCAGGTGTTAAAAATGGTGATTATACATATGCAATCGTTGTAGAGGAATTGAATAATAAACAATTAAAGGCTACGTATATAACTGAGACGGATGTAAATCAGCAAGATGTTAGCAAGGTTCAAACGATTTTATCTCAAATACAATCTTCTAACTTCGCCCAGCAATTGAATCTATCGCAAGATGAATTAAAGGTGTTAACAACGCCAGTAGAAATTCATACCAAAACGGTTTCAGATAAGGTTAAAGATGGAGAACATACTGAGGGTGTAGGGATTTTAATTAATGTCTTTATCATGCTAAATTATCTAATGATATTAATGTATGCTGCACAATTAGCAACAGATGTTGCAACAGAGAAATCTTCTCGTGTTATGGAGTTAGTTGTTTCAAGTATTTCGCCTACCAAACATTTATATGCGAAGCTATTCTCAACATTATTGGCTGGTATTACGCAAATCATAATTTGGGGCTTGGTCGCAACTGTTGGATATAAAACAGCAATTAATGATTCGAAAAATGATATTTTAAATAGTATTGATTTAAATTCTGTTGCTCCAACTCTAGTGTTTTATGGGATTCTATTCTTCACATTAGGATTCTTATTATATGGCTCATTATCTTGTCTATTTGGCTCTATCATTACGCGTATAGAGGAATCTTCTCAAGCTGTTATGCCGCTGATGTTTATGTTACTTGCTGCTTTGTATATAGCAATTTATGGAATGTCAAACCCAAGTAGCATGGTTGTTACCATTACTAGTTATGTACCTTTCTTCACTCCTATTGTTATGCTTGTACGAATTGGATTCCTTAATATCCCAGTATGGGAGATTGCGCTTGCATTAGCAATTCTAATTGCAACAATATGTATGATGATTGGTTTAACGAGTCGTGTTTACCGCGGTGGCGTATTAATATATGGTAAAGGTGCATTTAGTAATATCAAAAAGGCAATCAAGTTAGGGCAAAAATAGGATTCGTCTATTCATTTTTAAACTTAAATTTACAAAGATCTGCATAGTTAAACTGTGTAGATCTTTTTTGTTGAGAAATTTATATAAATAAATATAAAAATTGCCGTATTAGGCTATTTTTCAAAGAGAATTTTAAAAAGCTCCCAAAAGAGAGTAAAGAATCGAGTTCTAGCGAACAACGTAGAGCGATGATTAATATAATGTATGTCTTTCTCCAAAATGGAGAAAAGAAGTAGGGGAAAATTTAGTTTTAATAATAATCATTTATTTGCTACATAAAGAAAACCCCTTGACTATCAAGGGGTTTTTCATATGACCCCGGAGAGGCTCGAACTCACGACCTCCACCCTGTCAAGGTGGCGCTCTCCCTGCTGAGCTACGGGATCCCAACTATAAATGTTACCATCAGCAATGTATTTTCATTTCATTCGTGTAATCGAAGGATTTGTACAATTTGTTGAGTATTGTAACATTTGATGTATTCCTATAATAGCAACAAACTTTAATGGTGTAAAGATGTAATTTTCTGAATATTTATATTCTAATTTTTGTATAAAAAAATAAGCCCCGAAGAGCTTATTTTAATAATAATATCAACGCAATTATCAATGATATTTTCAAAAATACAATCATAAATAATGGAGCTTGTTCATAAGCTATCGTCCTGTAACTGTCATTCCTGCTGTGTAAATTGTATCAATAGAACCGTCAGCGCCTTTTATTTCGACTTTATAACGATATGTTCCATCCTCATAAATATCATCGCCATATCCTGTGAAAGTTGCAATTTCATCATTGCTTCCAGCTGGGACCCATTGATTTTGCCAACGGAAGTTGGTTTCAAATTCTCCCCATCTATCGCCATATTTCTTTTCAAGGCTGACATTGTAATGAATTTCTTCAGCTCGGTCATTTGTAATTCTTGCAATTACGCTGTTCCCAAAAGTAACTTGTGTAGAGTGTACCTGAACTGTAACACCGTTCACCGTTTCACCAGGACCACAAATGTAATGACAACCATCCCATTCGTCAGCATGTGCTTTTGGTGTTTCAATGTTCATAACCGTTAAACCGCCTAAAGCTAATGCGCCAGTTAATAATACTTTACCAAATGTTTTCACTTGAAATTCCCCCTAAGTATATTCTCAATTCGTTCGATAGATATCACATTAATCTAATGGAACGTTTTTTCCTTAAGTGCATTCGCTATGAATCTTTCATCTTGTAGTAATCTAATCTCTACACAAAATTTCATAGTTTTGATTCCATATATGTATCATGATTTACATAGAACAAATCTGTTAATACGTTTTGAGTATTTGCTTATCCCACTACTCTTTATTACCTTTTATTGGTAAAACGTTGATTTTATTATATACCATTATTATCTATTTACAAGAGAAAACAATACTGTATGCAAAAATGCATAATAAAAACACTACTTGTATTCTGAATTACAGAATACAAGTAGTGTTGGGTTTCAATTAATATTTAATTGGAACCCAATGCTAATTTTTTATGTTTAACAGTATACATATATCACTGTTTTTTAGTCACAATTGATAAAATTTGTTCAGGGGACGCTCTTCCTGTTGAGCTATGGGATCTTTAAAAGGGAAAGTATAAGCGATTATGAGAGTAATGTATGAAGGGATATGATGAGAAGCGAATTTAGTAGAAAGTAGTCTTTGGATGTAGAGGTTATATTATTTCCGATACCAATCCCAAGGACCTTCATCACTCAAATCAACAAGAAAAGGGAACAAGAAGTGTAAAGGTAAGCTTATAAGTTCTGGCATAGCGTTCACTGTTTTCTTTGATAGATATTTCCTCCCAAAACAATACGGACAATCTTTTTCAAATGCCAAGAGTATCGACCATACGTCTTTTACTTTCCATTTCGTTTTACAATACGTACAACGCGCCATTGAGTTCCTCCTCAGTTTAAGGTGTTTTCTAATATATTCTACTTTATTGTACGAAAGTCATTTGAATTTGATGTGGTAAAATGCAAAACAAGCCTAACCCCATTCTACATTCAGGAAGGGGCTAGGCTTGTTTTAATTTCGATCAAAGTCTCTTTGTATCAGGCTGTTTATACATTGCCTAGATAACTTCGCGTTAAATTCGGGAGAATAATTTTTCCATTTTTACTGTGTTTTTCGAATAGCTCTGATAGGAGAAAAATAAAATTTTTATACTGTTCGTCATTTTCTTTCGGAGCATAAGATGCTGATAAATTCCTTCCCAAAAACCCTTCATAATCAAAAAGTAAATCATTTTGATATTCTTTAAACTCATACTTTCCATCCTTAAAAAAGCTATTAAATATTTCTGGAGTTTCATCTATTCCACCGCTAAATCCTTTAAAGTTTGGACAGGTTTTCTGGCAAATTTCTGCGTTCTCTTTAATAAGTGGACTAGTTAAATCTCTACTATTCCAAACAAGAGCAACGTTTGCTTTTTGTTTTAAAATTCGTTGGCATTCGATTTTGAAAGCCTCTTTATCAAACCAATGAAATGCTTGAGCAACAGTTACTAAATCCACACTATTTTCTTTTAAAGTAGTATTTTCAGCAGTTACTTTTATGGATTGAAAACGAGAATATAGTTTTAACGATTGCTCAGCGATCTTCCTCATATCATCATTTGGTTCAACTCCAATAACATGTAAACCACTTTCAAGCAGCTGGCGGCTAAATATCCCCGTACCTGAACCAATATCAGCCACAATCCGATTCCCTTTCAGTTGGTTAGCTGAAAGCAAGTAATCAATATATTCATTAGGATAACTAGGGCGATATTTTGCATATATATCGGCCCTGTCAGTAAAATTTTCTGTTGTTTTCACAGTAATACCTTCTTTCTTACGATATTATGTACAGAAATAGAAATTAAATTTGAATTCCAGCATCAGTCTCTAAGTCTATAGCTTAAAAGTCCAGCTAAATAGAATGTCTTAGTTCTCTTATTCAAATATCCTTTATCCGTTTAGTATACTATTTTAGATAATATCTTCCAAAAGACTAGAATGGCTTACTCAACTAAATCCACATAACTGACGTTGTTTAAACAACGTCAATTATATTTTAAACTGTATATTTTTATGGATTTATTTAATAATTTATGAGCGATTGTATGTCGTATTACGTTTACGTAGGTAAGAGATTTTCATTTTTGCTATTTAAATTGGCCAATATATCCTTTTTACAATTTACTGAAAATCATGTATAACAGAGATACATGATTATTTTATCTCGCTATTTGCGGGGCAGTAAGATCCCTTACCTCGAAATTCAGCAAAAGCAAAGAAGTTAGGTTGGAGTCGGGCTGCCCGTAAAAGTCCGATTGGTGAGGGTTGATGAAAGTTTCACTTTATAAATATTCAGAAGTAGAGGGAGAAAAGTTGTAATGGTAAGAAAAACGTTCAAGATGCGCGTGTCTAAAAATAGAACGATTTCGATTAATGGCTCAATTCTTGATGTGGATGTTACACATGATGAATTTTTACAAGAGTTTGTTGAGTGGGTCGATTCTAAAGGTTGGTCGTTTATGGGGATAACCGATGAGATTACGCCCGAGGAAGCTAGTCAAAAGTTAATAGATTCGTTGATAGATGAGAAGGATAAGAAAGAGTAATTCCTTCTTATTTTTATTGTATATTTATGTTCTTTATCGTAAAAATATGATATAGTAAAAAATAGTGAAAATTCTTCCAGTTTAATACAAATTACATATGATTGGTAGATTTCTTATTTTGTTAGAGGAGTAAATGGAAAAGGGAGAGTCATATGGTAAATTTTAAGAAAATTTTGGTTTTTATTACAGTTATTTGTTTGTCTTTGTTGACACCTATGACATTGCGTGCTGAGACGAATATTGGAGTAAACCCAGAACAAGTTGCACCACCACCTGCGGAAGGACCGAATGTTTTTAGTCAGTTTGCAACGACAATTGATGCGAAAACAGGAGATGTTTTGTATGATAAAAACGCATATCACCGCGCATATCCTGCTAGTACGACGAAAGTGTTAACAGCGATTTTACTCATGGAGCATACAAAGCCCGAGGATCAATTTACATTTTCACAATTAGCATTAGATCAAGAGAAGAGTAATTATCAAATTGAGTTTCAACCTGGAGAGACAATTAATAGAAATACTGCGCTTATGATTTTAATGGTGCTGAGTGCGAATGATGTGTCGTATGCGATTGCGGAGCGGATTGGCGGGAGTGTTGAGAATTTCGCTAATATGATGAATGAGAAAGCGAAGCAATTAGGGGCGAAAGATAGCTACTTTGTAACACCGAATGGATTGCATGATCCGAACCATTATACGACGCCATATGATATGGCTATGATTACGAAAGGTGTGCAAAAGTATCCTGAAATTTTACAAGCGATGAATACGAAAAGAACGACAGTTACGACGTCTAGGCAGACGGTGTCTATTTTTAATAAATCTAATTTTTTTGAAAATCCATATAGCATTGGCGGTAAGACAGGGTTTACGAATGAAGCGCGTAATACACTTGTTTTATTAAATGAGAAAGATGGAAATCGTATTATAAGTGTAGTAATGGCTTCTCAAAGACCTGAAATTTATGAAGATTTGAAGCAGATGGCGGACTATTCTTTCGGTCAATTTACGAAGCAAATGGTGCTTGATAAACATAATTGGCATCAAAAAACAACATATTTAAATAAAGATGTTAATTCTGAGTTGGAACAAAGTGCAGAGCTTATGCTTAAGAAAGATGAAGGGAAAAATGTGAAAACTATTTTCCGGGCAGCTTCATTAGATAAAGAATCTTTGTATCATAAAGGAATACATCGTGGTGAGGTAGTTGGTGCAGTTGATATTACGAAAAATAATCAAACAATTGCGACGGTAAATGTTCTTTCAACAGAAGATGTCACTTTTGCGATGCCTAAAAAAGATACAACTATGTCTGAAGTAAAAGACTCAAATATGAAAGTAATAAGTGTTGGGATAGGTGCGATTGTATTATTTGGAGCAATTTTATATGTAGTGTTGCGCCGAAATACAAAAGGAATGAAATCAGAAGGTAAATAAATTACTAATAAAAAGACTGTGTAAAATTTTGGCACAGTCTTTTTTATATACCTTAAATAACTAATAATTGTAAATTTTCTTATTGCAATAACTTAAAGTTCGTTATATCATTTACTTGTGTTCTTGTTAAAGAACGAAATGGACATTGCATACTTCAAATAATATAAAACAACGGAGAGGGAGAGAGACGATGAAATTAATTTGGAAGGTAATTAGCAACGCGATCTCATTTGTTTTATTTGCATTGATGGTTTTTTTAGCTTTTGTAGTTATTTCTTCAAAAGCGAGCGGTGGTGATCCGACAGTGATGGGATATCAATTTAAGAGCGTTCTTTCAGGATCAATGGAGCCGACGTTTTTAACAGGATCAATCATTGCAATAGAACCAAACAAAGATGGTTCTAAATATCAAAAAGGTGATGTTATTACCTTTAAAGAGAAAGATCAAAAAATTATCACTCACCGTATTATCGGTGTGAAAGATACAAATGGAAAAGTAATGTATGAAACAAAAGGGGATAACAACAACGGACCAGATTTAGAGCCAGTACTTGCAGAAAATGTAGTTGGAAAGTATGCAGATATTACAGTTCCGTACGTTGGTTATTTACTGAATTATGCGAATTCAAAAGCGGGAGCAGCATTACTTCTTATTATTCCAGGAGTCTTTTTACTTGGTTATTCCGCGATTTCTATTTTTGGGGCTATTCGTAGCATTGACGGAGAAAAGAAAGATAAAAAAGTAGAACAATCCGTCTAGTTCGCTTGGTTATACTTTCCGTTTAGGAAGTTAACAAATATATATATTAAGGGGATATGGACATGACTTTAAAGAAAAAATTAGGAATGGGTATTACATCAGCAGTACTAGGAGCAGCGTTAGTTGGTGGAGGAACATTTGCATTTTTCAGTGATAAAGAAGTGTCAAACAATACATTTGCGGCTGGGACACTGGATTTAGCATTAAATCCATCAACAGTTGTTAACGTATCGAATTTAAAACCTGGGGATACAATTGAAAAAGAATTTAAACTAGAAAATAAAGGCTCTTTAGATATTAAAAAGGTTCTACTGAAAACAGATTATAATGTAGAAGATGTAAAGAAAGATAATAAAGATGATTTTGGTAAACATATTAAAGTAACATTCTTAAAAAATGTAGATAAGCATGAGACAATTGTGAAACAAACTACTTTAGATAAATTAAAAGGTGACACACTTACAGCTGTAGATAATGATTTATCGGCTTGGTTCTGGGATGAAAAAGGTATTTCAGCAGGTAAATCTGATAAATTCAAAGTGAAATTTGAGTTTGTTGATAATGGAAAAGATCAAAATCAATTCCAAGGCGATAAGTTACAATTAAATTGGACGTTTGATGCACAACAAACAGCAGGTGAAGAAAGATAATAATAAAAAGGGCTATCACATGGATAGCCCTTTTTCTATTTTTCTAGTATTTGTCTATCAATTTTAATAGTTCTTTACTATAATATAGATAATGTTCTGTATAAAGAACGTAATGTTCGATGGGAGAGATTAAGATGCTGAAAAGACCGCGTAATTTTAAAAAGATGCTTATATTGCCGTGTATGTGTTCTATTACGTTTTATTTAGGATCTCAAATTATGACGCATACAGAAGCGGCGTTCATTCATGAAACGAAAGTAGAAGCGACGCTTTCTACAGCAATTATATTTCCGAAAACAGTTAATACGTTAAAAGAGCAATCTGAGAAACATAAACAGTTTATTGAGCGTGAGTATGGAACGATGAAGGGAAAATCGAAAGCAACTTCTATTGAAGAAATAAAACAGGCGATTTCTGTATGGCAACAAGGGCGTGAGAAAATTGTTGCTGAGAAGGAAGCCCTGCAAAATGTATATACTGAAATAGAGGCTCCTTACAATCAAATACAAGAAGAATTAAAGGTAAATAAAGATGAGTCGATGCAGCGAGTGTTCGTATATGTAAATGAAGGCTTTCGCAGTATCAAAGAGAAGCGTGACTATATTGAGAAAGAAATTAGCTTGAAAGCTATTGATGAGCAAATTCAGGCTCTACAGCAACAATTAAACGTTGCAATTGAAGCGGAAGGACAAAAGAAAGCAGAAGAACAAAAGAAAGCAGAAGAACAGAAGAAAGTAGAAGAACAGAAGAAAGTAGAAGAACAGAAGAAAGTAGAAGAACAGAAGAAA